>NZ_JCACKO010000025.1:0-7244 GCF_059505445.1 Brasilonema angustatum
GTCCGGATCTAACAGAGAGGTGCGGGAGATAATACTCCCCATCGACTCTAACAATACCACCAGAGTAGTTACCCCTACGCTTGTCCCCAGAAACTTAAGCAGGCTGAGCCAAGGGATGTTCAGCTGGAATCGTCTTTTAGTCCTAGGAATCTGTAACTGTTCCGGAATAGGCAAATCTACTCCAGCAACTTGTATAACGTTTGCTTCTTTTGGGACTTCTCTAAGTCGATCTATTGCATCTTTCAAATTGCCACGGGCAAACTTTTCCATCCCACGAGCATAAATCAGTAGCGGCTGAAATTCAGTCAATGGTTCAGCAAATGTTTCCGCTAATGAAGCCATCCGCACTAGTTCCGCTGTATCCTTCTGATCCAATTTCGAGAATGCTAATGCTAGTTCACGAGCAGCTTCATTAGGTTGCGTGTATGCTAGAGCTACCCACCGTTGAGCTTGGGCGAAGTCTTGAATATCGGGATCATCACTCAATAGCTGCTGCTGTACATACTCAAGTAAGAAGTCTGACAGTTCATTAATCCGCTGTTGACTAAACTTTTCATCTTGCTTCAATCGACTCAACAGCTCATTTCGCACTGCCAAATCCATTTCATAGAGTTCGTGCCCGACTTCATGACACAGGCTAGAAAGTAGCAAATCTGCTACAGCTATCCAAGGGATGTTTAGCACTTCACCGTGAATATCTCTTTGAAAGTTAGCCCATAAACGATATAACAACTCAGGTGTGAGTGATAAGGGAAAAGCAGCATGATATGCCAAATACAGGTGTGCTTTGGCAAAGCGTTTTTCAAAAGACTCTTTGGCAAAGCGTTTTTCAAAAGACTCAATGCGTCGCTTAGCAACTTCAGGTTTCATCTTACTCATTTTTTCCGCCCTTCAAAGTTCGTTGGGCGTCCGCGCAGCACGCTAATAGCATCCTGTACACCTGGGCGGCTGACTTCAAACATCGGTAATAGACCTGCAATTTCGCCAGCTGTTGTTTTGTTCCAGCGTGAGTGTGGCATAGGATTGAGCCAAGCAATGTAACGCACCTTCTGTTTTAGCTTGGTAAGAAATTCTTTGGTTAATTCGTAGCGCTCTTTGCTATAACCGCCACGGGCTGCACCAGCATCACTGAAAATCAACACAGCTGTCCTATTGGAACAAACATGAGTCACGATATCACTTATTAACTTCTCTTTTTGATGATTGAAGTCGTGGTAGAGATATTCGATGGGGCAATTATGAAAGTAGTAAATGTCTGCTTTACCCAAACGACCTCCACGCATGGCAGTTTCTGCTAACCGACGTGATAAAGTGTGAAAAGGCACCATTGAGCCATCTTGGTCAATGAGTAACAGCAAATCCGCTTGGTTTACCCGACGTGGAACTAACACAGGTTGGAGCAGTATACCTTGGCGTCCAATCTGGTTAACCGTTGCTTCCATATCTAACTCTGTTGGTTGTCCTTCGCGTACCGGGCGGCGCAAGTAGCGCCACACCTGTTTCATTTGCCGCTCGGTTATAGGAAAATATTCAGATGTCAGAAGAAAGCGACTGTGAAGAATTTCCTCATTTCTACTGGTAGTTTTTAACACTGCTTGTGCAACTTGCACTTCATCTTCTGTTTCCTGTGTCAATTTTGCAGGCAGAACGGAGGAAGACGGCGCACTTGAAGTTGCTTCTGGAAAATCTTTATCATTACCAACTTTTTGTTTAGAGAGCACCCGCTTATCTATCCACGTGTACAATTTATATACAAAAGCAGTCAAAGTTGTTCCAGTAACTAATACTAATACAATACTCAGAGTTATCTGGGCGATCGCACTCCAATTTATCTGGCTTTGGTTTTGATTAATCTTTGGAGTTTGATTTAGGTTTTGATTCGCTTTTGTATTTGGAGTTTGGTTGTTAGTTGATCCGGATGACCAAATTTGTATTTGCTCTACAATCTGCTGTATTAGATTTTTATTCAACTGAGTTTGATTTCTGTTCATGAAAAATCCAATACCCGAACTAATGATCCAAAATCCAATAATGAAAGCACCCGCCAGAGCTAAATAGTCAATAATGCGGTCAATTTTACGCTTTTCAATTGACTTTACCAATGTTTCCGAACTTGGCACAACAGCTTCAGTGCCGATCAATTGCTCAAACTGATACTCAAATATCCGCTTTTCCTCAGCAGATTTAACCCACAAAGTCTGACACAAACGCTTCAAAGCCCCTTTGTCAGTCATGCCAAAACCAACTTGCAAAGATTGCAAAACTAACTGATACTCGTCAATACCAAGTGGTAAGCCAGCTTCTCGTAGACGAGTGAAAAGTTCTTGGAGTGGCAATTCATTCACGTCCACGGCTTTGTCTCAAATGACGAATATGATCATCCCAACTTTTCAGCAAAACGCCAGCGAATGGCAGCTTACCATCCAATTTTGCCAAAACCTCATCTTGAGGAAAGCGACGCAGTACCTTAAACCAGTCAATCAATTCACTCGTACTCACTTTCTTGCCACCTTCCCCTTTATCTTCCCGCATTTCCTTGCGCAGCTCTGAGAAGCGATCCACAGCTTTCTCTACTAACGTTTTAGGTGAATCAGGAAAGTGGTTATTTACAATTTCTACTAATCTTTCGCGGCTGGGAAATTCTACGTAGTGAAACAAACACCGCCGCAAGAAAGCATCTGGTAAGTCTTTCTCATCATTGCTTGTGATAAAAACGATTGGCGGTGCTTTTGCCTGAACTTCTTGTCCCGTTTCCTCAACAATAAACCGTTGTTCATCGAGTTCTAATAACAAGTCGTTGGGAAAGTCAATGTCAGCTTTATCAATTTCGTCTATTAATACCACTGTCCGCTGTTCGTTTTGAAAAGCACTTCCCAATGGTCCCCACTTCACATAAGTAGCCGGATCACTAATGCGTGGGATATCCTCATCTTTGATAATACGACCAGTTGCAGCCAGTTGAGCATCGCGTAAGCGCGTGACTGCATCATAATTATAAAGACCATCCTTTGCGCGAGTGGTAGATTTGATGTACCAAGCTTCCAAACGCAAACCAAGTTCATAAGCCACAGCACGAGCCAATCTTGTTTTACCGCATCCCGGTTCCCCCTTGAGCAAAAGTGGTCGTTCGAGGTAAATTGCCAAGTTAACAGCTTCTATTAATTCCTCATTCGGCAAATAAGGATACAACAGATGTCCAGTTGCATCATCTGGTTTTCCCAATTTCGGCTGCACTTTGCCTGTGTACTCAAGTTGTTTGTTAGTCAAATCTTTAACCATCTTTCCCTTTCTTCATACCAATTGCAGCCGCACAAATCACATATTTCTGAAAACGCTCGTTCTGGAACTCCGTTATCACTCTTTTCCAAAATTTCTTTGACGAATTTGTCTATTTCATTTATGACTATGACTTCAAGAAGAGGTAATTTGCGGAACTCCATGTTAACTGTCCGAATCCACTCAGTGAGAATGCGATCGCCAAACGGATTAATGATTGGTAGTTTAATCGGAACTCTCGGTTCCCAAGTTGTTTCTAGTTCCTCCACAAAGATGGTATCCTGACAACCTACACAGCCTTCATAATCCACCAAAAACATCAGTAACTGGTATTTTGTTGGAGAGACAACCTCTCGTGCTTGACTCGCCAACGGTAACCAAAATTCGTCAAGTAATTCTTGCAAATACCCTTCTGGCATACAATCCACGCCATGAAAAACAAGGATGACATTCTGTGTCTTCCACCAGTGAAAAACTCGTTCAGCAATTTCTGTAGGTGAGTGTTGTCTTCCCAAGCCAACACGTCCGCCAAATTCACGCCACAAAGCAGAAATATCTCTTCTGCGTCCTATCCGATCAAGTTCAATCCGCACCATCTTGCCCATTGTACCAAAGCGGATATGCTGTGTAACTAATCGATTCAGTAACCAACGTTGTCCATGATCTAGCGAACCGTGGATAAGGAAAGCCCCTATTGACTGTGCTTTCAGAAATTTGAGAAATGAGCGCACTTGCTCCCGATAGCCTAATTTTAATAAAGCACGGTATAACTCTTCACTACAAGCTACTGAGTCTATATTTTCAATTTGCTGTATTATTTTATGGCGTTCACCCTCAGCTTCTTCAATCTGCTTGTGGAGACTGAAAAGAGCCACAGCGTCTATTGCTGTTACTTTCGCCGTTTTTAGAAACAGTATCTTTTCTTCTAGTAAGTCCAGTATTTTTTGTAGTTCTTCACTTTGGTTCATGTATATATTGAACAGAGGATGTGACTCCATTGCTTGTTCTGGAGGCTTCCAGTCGCTGCTCAAATTAAGTAGGTGGAAAAAAGTTTTGTGTGTCATTGCGAGCGTAACGAAGTGGAGCGAAGCAATCCCAAACGCCTGCGATTGCTTCACTTCGCTTCGCTCCGTTCGCAATGACATGGTTACGTTTATTTATTTTCACCCACTTATTTATAGCTACAACATCAAAACGCGCTGTTACAGATTCTTATCTAAAGAGTAAGGTTAGTAATGAGCGTGTGTGCTATGAGCCATTGCTCTATGACGACAAAATTCTGGAAATGCAAGATTTGCTATCCTCACATCGAAATAAATCAGTTGTAATGATTAATCCGGCTAATAAAGATGACTAGCACCCCAGATGTCATCTCTATTTAGTATTATTTTATAATTTATTCTAACCTAAGCATTTTTATGGTTTATAGTAACCCGTCACCTGCAAAGTTTATAGACTTAGTTTACAAGCATTATGGAAACAGTCAATATCCACCAAGCTAAAACCAATCTCTCACGGCTTTTGTCGCGGGTAGAACTTGGAGAAGAAATCATTATTTCAAACCGAGGCGTTGCGATCGCCAAACTGATTCCGTTTCGCTCCTCATCCAATCGACGGAGTAGTTTAGGACAGGATCGAGGACGTTTCGTAGTGCCAGAAGACTTCAATGCTTCGTTACCGGAAGATATCCTAAAAGCATTTGACGACTAAAATCAGCCGCTGCCGATATTTTTAGCTGGCTGGCGGCTGTCATGTCTCATGATGAAATTTTAGAAAACTTTCCTGAATTAACAGAAGAAGATATCCTATGAATCATTCGTATTTTTCAGAAATTCTTCTGCTTGCTGCCTTGCGAATTCAAATTCTTCTTTGCTGCTGGCTTCCAAACTGATTTCTCTACCATCTGGTGCTTTGACTGTCAGCTTAATCGACTTGTCACCGAGGCGATCGCCCAAAAATCCCAGCAATTTCTTCAAATTGGCAACACTCACTTCAGCCTGCAACATCCCCACCAGAAAACCTGCAAATGCCTTTGAGCCACGTGGTGTTTCTGTAACTCCTACAAGACTGGCTTGTTCAACTTCATCTCTGTCTTTCACCTCTTGCAACAGATTTCGCGTTTGCTCTTCTCTCTCCTCTGCATCTAGGTTTGGTTCATTAAGAGCGATAGTCAATTTAATGTTCTCAGACATTTTTTACCTCTTCAAGATGTTTAGTGTTAATTATTTGTTTGAATTTTATCTCTAGCTAAGTTTTCCCAGCATCTTTGTTGATAAGTGAGATGACTCTGATAATTATTACCCAATTTGTAATAGCTGCAATTCCATTTGACTTATGCAGTCCATGTAATGTTCTTCTTAAGGGTCACTATCTCATGCTTATTTCTCATGGGCAATAAGCATGAGAAAATAATTGTCTTCTTGAAAATCGCTTTGTTTTAACGTTTCAAGATAACCCAAAGAAAAATTCATCCTCTATAGACTTCACAACTAAAAATATGGATTTCGTCAAATATTATTTATATTTACAAAACTTTATTATTTTACTTAGGGTTAGGTAACCACACAAATTCATAGTCATTACTGCCAGACTTTTGTTGAACTTTAACTAAGAAAATGGGATTGTCGATGCGATCGCCTGATGATGAAAACTGAATTTTTCCCGTAGCACCATTTACTGAAAAATTTGGACTGTGCAGCACCTGTTGCAATTCATCGCGAGTGTTGCTTTGCTGCAGACCAGCAATAATAGCCTTAGTTGCATCATAAGCCGTTGCCGTTCGCCAATTCACAATTCCACCCCAAAATTTCTGAGATTTTTGCCTGAAAGGATTACCGGGAAGTACCTGAGGATGCCAAGGTGCAGCGAGTACCATGCCATTGATATCGGCTTTCCCAACCTGGAAGGTTTCTGATGTGTAAAGCGTGGGACTGCTAAATAGTGCTAACCGTCCTTTATTAGCTTGTGCCACGGCTAGACCTTGCTTAATTCTGTCTATGTAGAGACCTAATACCAACGCATCTGCGCCATTGCTGATAGCTTGAGAAATGACTGCATTAGGGTTGAAGTTTGAAGCGGAAACATCGCAATTTGTGGAATTAATTGTGCCACCAGCAGCTTTGATCGCTTTGACAAACTCATCCTTAAACGATTGATTATCAATTGCTTTGGAATCAACACAGATAAAAAAATTTGTTTTGCCAGCCGCCTTAATAGCGTAACGAGAGAGACCATCTGCCATTAAGCTAACATTGGGAACTGTGCGAAAGATATAGTTGCCAATTCCAGTGAGGTTTTGGGCAAAACTAGTGGGAGACATCATCACTAACCCGTCTCTTTGATACGCTGGGGCTGCAGAGAGGGAAGCATTACTAGCATTGTGTCCCACTACAGCTAAAATACTAGCATCTTTAACAAACTGAGTGGCAAGCTGTACAGCTTCGCTTGAATCATTATCATCATTAGCGATCGCTACCTGCAATAGCTTGCCATTAATGCCGCCATTGCTATTCACCTCATCTTGAGCTTGAGCCACACCGCGCAGTATCTCTTTTGCTATGTTCTGAGTGCTACCAATAGGAACACTTACGGCAATTTTGAGGGGATTACCCTTCTTAAGCGCTTGAGCATTGTTCAAGTAAATTAATGCTTCTGGATCAAGACGGCACGTTTGCCGATACAATGTGAATTTCTCGATAGCAGTCTGAAAATCGTTGTTGGCAAATGCCTGAATTCCAGCTTGTTTATCAGAATTTGTGTCTCCCTTTAGTAAAATTTCTTCACCCAAACTAATCTTTAACCCTCTTTCTGGTTGTGTATTATTTTGACAAGATGCAACGGCTGTTGTTGGAGGTTGATTTAATTTGGGGCTAAACCAAACGCCTGCTCCAAAGCAACTGACTGCTCCAATGAACAATCCCATAAATAAGAGAAAATTTTTCTTTCTGGAGGGGTGAGGAGTTGGATTC
>NZ_JCACKO010000025.1:7344-60278 GCF_059505445.1 Brasilonema angustatum
CCTGGTGTTGAAGGTTGTTGTTCTGCAATTATAGGAGCTTCAACTAGGGCTATATATTCATCTGTTAGTCCTAACGTTTGCTGAACAGGAGTTGGATTCCCTGGTGTTGAAGGTTGTTGTTCTGCAATTATAGGAGCTTCAACTAGGGCTATATGTTCATCTCTTAGTCCTAAGACTTGCTGAAGACGTGTCAAATCAGCACGAGTTCTCTGGCTGAGAGGAAACCCATGTTCAATTTCCGTACGTAACGCCTGCTCATATCGCTCCAATTTTTGCTTGTAGACTTTGATAGGTTCTAAAACTTGAGCCTCAATTGTGGCAGTCTTTTGAGATGATAGTCCCAACGTATTTCGTATCTCGTCCAATGTAGTGCGACCAGTAAAAGAAATCTCGCCGTCGCCGCCCTTCACCCAATATTCAACTTCTCGACGATATATGAGCCTCGGGTCACCAATGGGTGCTTTGGCAAGCTTGATTTTATAGCCTTCTTTGATGGCATATATCTCCGGGTTCATTGCAGGAGCAACTTCTTGGACTTTTTGTTTGGCATATTCATGCAATTCATCAACAGAAATCCAACCATCTTGATCCCGATCTGCTACACCAGTTCCCAGCCCCTCAACTATGTAGCGGGTATAAGTTGAAATATCAGCTCCTTGCTGTTCAAAAGAGTATTGAGTCGAAGTCGAAGATGTGAGAACAGCTCGCCCTTCTCCACCCAATTGGTTTTTTACATCTACAAAACCATCATCTTTAGCTGACAAGCCCTCGGCAAACGCACCACTAAAGCAACAATCAAGAATCACAACTTGGTGCTTAGAGCGACTCTTCCTCATGATTTCATGCACAAAGCTAGCTGGCACTGCTGTTGCTCTGACGAGTTCTCCTTTATCAGTTTTGCGGGTGTTGTGAGTGGCGAAGTAAAGCCTGCCGCTCTCGTCTTTTATTCCGTGACCTGAGAAAAATAACAGTACAAGGTCATCTTTTTGACGACTTGAAAACAAAGTTTCAATTGCTTCCTCCATCTTGTGTCGTTCCAGATTGAGGAGCGGTTTTACCTCATCAAAACCTCCTATTTCTGGGTTTTGCAAAACTTGCTGCATTGCTTCCACATCTTTTGCAGCTGCAGGTAAGGGGGTAAGACCTTGTTCGTACTCACTCACCCCAATCAGCAAGGCAAACTTAGCCATTTGCAAGCTCCTTGCCTGGTACAAATTGCTCTGCTATCTGAGCAATGGTAAGTCTAATGTTGGATTGTCCTGCCATCTTGAACCTCAAAGCGATGGTGTCATGCAGTTATTATAAAAATAACCGTATTTTCTCGCTTGATATCAGGACAAAATTATAATTTGATGCTAGTGATCGATTCGTACCCTGATGTCTCTAACTTGAAGCACTTGTATAAAACCGCAACGCAAACCGCCAAAACCTAGTAGAAACAAAAAACAGCGCCAACGCTAACACTCCCGCCCCTACGATCCAAGTGATTTGACTTCGACCTAACATTGCTTCTGCTGGTATCGTTGTTAAAAATGCGACTGGAACAACAAACGTGAAGAAGAAACGGTATGCTGTAGGATACGCAACCATCGGATATCGTCCAGCTTCCAACAGACCCCTCAGCACTTCGGTAACATTGGATATTTTGACAAACCAGATGCTAGTAGATCCTAGCATGAACCACAAACTGTAAAGAATGACAAAGCTAAAACATAAGGGAATTGTACTGATGAGGTAGTCGTCTATTCCTAAACCAAGTTTTGTACCTGCGTAGCCAATGATGATGCTACCAAAAATTATATCTGGAAGTCCCCAAGGTGATATCGTACGGGTAGAAAGCCAAAACTGGCTGCGGATGGGTTTGAGTAGGACAAAGTCCAATGTCCCTTCTTGTACTTGGCGGACAATGCTATTCAAATTTGGAGCAAGGAAAGTCGCGGAAAAGCCTTGCATCAGCGTGAAAATTCCTAGGACGACTAAAGCTGCTTCCCATCTCCACCCAGCAAAGGTGTAGCCGTTACCGTAAAACAAGAATAGTCCAAAAAGACTACCCGCAAGATTGCCCAAGCTGCTCAAGGTTGCTAAGAGGAAATTGATCCGATACTCCAACTCAGCTTCTATGGCAGCGCTCCAAAATAATGTTAGTACTTTTAGGTATCTGTTTCTCAAGGTGAAGAACTATAAGGGCAATACACCTCATTATCTCATTTGCATCAAGCTTTTTGCTCGCGTCCACCCATTCTCCAGAAGAAAGCAATAGTGCTACTGAAATATTTCCAACCTAATGCCAAAAGTGAAATACTGAGAACTTGCACCATTACGAGTCAAGAATCACAATAGTATTAAATGCTATTTAAATATCTCAAATAACAGTTCCAGGTTTAGTCCCTTTTAACTGAGATCTTGCACTTGTGCCAACAACCGCCTAGGGTTTAAACCCCAGTCTCATAGTAAAAGTCGTCTAAAGACGACTGTATAAGCTTTTGAGTCTACTAAAGTAGACTTTAACTGTGAGCCTGGGAATTGATTCCCAGGCGGACGAGGTTATGTTCTTGAGAATGGTGCAAGATCTCAGTTTTAATGGACTTTGCCTATTAGCCTGGGACTTACAGTCTTAGGCGGATGACAGCGGAGTGAAATCAAATGTAATTATTTTGACATTGAATCACTGGATTCAAGATATAAAAATACACATATTGTGTAGGGTGGGCATTGCAATGCCCACCCTACTTAATTCTCAAACCTAAGAAACCACAAATTCACAAAAATATATAAAGTTTGATACAATACCGCCATCAGGGAAAACAGTAACAGGTATTCGTAACTTTCACCAAACAAAGTCTCAAAACTTGAAAGGTCGAACCGGTTACTGACCACAAAGTGCCCTGAAGCAAACCCTGTATAGTGGAGATACTAAAACTATGCCCTTAGCAGTTGGTAGCGATGCACCTGCATTTACCGCCAAAGACACCAACGGCAATACTGTTTCGTTGTCTGATTTCAAAGGTAAGACAGTGGTTTTGTATTTCTACCCCAAAGACGACACCCCAGGCTGTACCAAACAAGCCTGTAGTTTTCGGGATGCTAGTGAGGACTACAAGAGCAAAGATGTAGTTGTGCTGGGAGTCAGCGCAGATGATGAAGCTTCCCACCAAGCATTCACTCAAAAATATAGTCTCAATTTTCCGCTACTGGCTGACACTGATAAAACCTTAATCAAGGCATACGATGTCGATGGTGGTGGATATGCTAAACGCGTTACCTACGTCATTGATGGTAACGGCAAAATCACCAACGTTGACTCTAATGTCAACACATCAAGTCACGCTGGCGATGTTTTAGCAGGATTGGGGTTGTAAAAAGCTATTAGCAATCATTTAAAAGAACTCAGAACACAGACCTTTTTTGGTACTGCGTTCTGTGTTCTTTTTTTGTTGCTTTACTGTCCGGATTTGGGTTGAATGATTCCAGGTGTATTTACCCGAAAGCCTGATTGATTTGGTTGCTGTTGATTTTGTTGATACAATTGTTGTTGCTTTTGCTTGAATGCAGCTGCTGCATCATTGAGTTGTTGGTTCTGTTCATTTGGATTCCAAGTTGCATTTCCTTGTTGAAGGCGATGCATTAAACCAAACATGCCCATATTATTCACCTCATCGCTGCGAGGAGATAATGGATCGTTATCCTGTTGTGAATTGAGGTCTTGCAGAATGTTTCTTGAGCTAGGTTCAGCTAAACTAGGTTTAGGCAATAGCAAGGAAGCAAAGCTGAGTCCTGCCACAGTAAGTACAAATAGTTGTTTAAACGGTAAAAATGGTTTTTTCATAAAAGCCTCCAAGAAATTTGTTAACCCACGCTTTCTGGGCGTGGGAGGACTGTTAAAGGATTTTGATTAAGAATCATACAGAACACACCAACTCACTAACTCAGAATAATTCTTTTTTGTGGTACGTAGGTAATTGGTGAGTTCTTTTCATGCCAAAATCACTAAAATCCAATAATGCTTCTATCTTAAGCAAGAGTCCGTCGCAGTTGAGGTTGAATGCTAAGTAATGCTACAACAGCAAAGCCAAGCAATACCACCAAAGCGCCACCAAACGTTACATCACCCCAAAAAGCATGCATGACTACGCTATTTAATCCCCAATCTTTGTGAAGATACAAATAGCGAATTGGTTCGATCGCATAGCTGAGGGGATTGAGGGTAGCGACAACCTGTAGCCATTGAGGCATGAAGGATAATGGAGCTAAAGCAGTACTAGCAAACAACAATGGCAAGTTGCTGACAAAAATGACTGCAATAAGTTCAATATGTCCCGGTAAGGTAAAAGCCAAACCAAGACTGATCGCAGTCACACCTAATGCAAGCAGGAAGACAATCAAAACTATTGCTCCTAAACCCGCTGCATTTGGTAACCCAGCCCCCAAAAATGCGGCTGCTGTCACAATCACCGCAGCTTGCAGTAAACTTTGGCTGATAATAAAGATAGCCGAAGCCAGAACTATCGAAAACCGTGAAACAAGAGGAGCCACGAGCAAACGGTTCAAAAAGCCGAATTCCCGATCAAACATCACTGGTAAACCAGCATTCAACGCCCCAGCAAATGCAGTGAAAACAATAACGCCAGCGCCCAGAAATTGTCCATAATTTGTGGTATTGCCAAAGATACCTTTTGGTGCATTTTGAAATAAAGCACCGAACAGCACCAACCACATCACAGGTTGAATAATTCCTGCAATTAATGTTGAGGGACGCCGCTGCAACTGAATAAACAAGCGACGCGTCAAAGCAAGTGTCTCTTGTACAAATTCACCGAAGACATTGGGAGTCGCATCTACCTCGTAAACTTGAGGTGATGCCGCTTGTTGCCAATTTAAATCGGATTTTGGAGGTAAAACGGTACCGCTCATAAAAATTCACACATTCAAAATTCAAAGTTCAAAATAGTAGGATCGGTGTTAATCATTACCAATTCACAAAACCTAACGCATACTCTGCTTGCGTTCAGCCTTTTGATCGCGATTTCCAGCGGCTGCGAGTTCCGCATCCATCAAAGTTCGTCCTGTGGCTGCAAGATAAACATCATCCAAACTCGGTCGAGATTGGGCAATACTAAAAATTGGTAATCCAGCCGAATTGAGCGTTTGTTGGATGCTAATCAAAGCATCGTTTTGCTGTGTCACGACTAAGTTCAGGGAGTTCCCTTGAGCGCTATTAATGATCACTTCTTGAACAAACGACAAAGATTTCAGCAAATCTTTGGCTTTGTGCACCTCTTCGTTGGGTGAAAATTCGCGGATTCGTAAGGTAATGCGATCGCCCCCAACTTTATCTTTCAACTCTGAAGGCGTTCCTGTGGCAATCACAACTCCACGGTCAATAATTGCCACTTTATCAGCCAAAGCGTCAACTTCTTCTAAGTAATGGCTGGTAATCAGTACCGTTGTTCCTGCTTCTCGCAACTTACGCAGGAAATCCCATACCACGAAACGACTTTCTATGTCAAGTCCTACTGTTGGTTCATCTAAAACCAAGACATCTGGTGCATGGAGTAATCCTGCTGCTAAGTCTAGGCGCTTGCGTAACCCACCAGAGTAAGTGCCAGTCTTTTTGTCTGCATATTCCTGCAAACCGAGTAACTGCAGCACGGTGTTAACTCGTTGCTTTGCCACTGCGCCAGGTAAGTGATACAGTGCAGCTTGCAGTTGTAGTAATTCGCGTCCAGTCAACACCTTATCTAAGGCAACTTCTTGAGCTACGTAGCCTAGCCTTCTCCTTGCTGCTCTTGGATTATCCACCACAGATATTCCAGATACTTCTATTTTACCTGCATCTGGTGTTGTGAGAGTACACAAAGTTCTCAATGTGGTCGTTTTGCCTGCTCCGTTAGGACCGAGTAAGCCAAAGATTTCCCCTGGTTCCACCTGAAAGGAAACATCCTTCACGGCTTCAACCATGCCGTAGCGTTTTTTGAAATTTTCAATGAAAACGGCGGGAGCCATGATAGTTTATCCTAAACTATACAAATCTCAACAAAGTCTATTCCTATTGTAGTTGAGTGATGTTCGGTGGGGTGATTAAGTGGGTACGGCTTCCTTTATCTTATGAGTTGGGTTGCAGTTTTGTCTCACCCAAAGGCGATCGCCCATTCAATCACTACACTTGCACTTCATTTAAGTCCGCTTAATCACAACTGGATCTTAGTCGCACACTTTTGCATAGTAATCTGTAGACAGAAAAATAATTTGTATGTACCAAGGTTACTGGGGTTTAGACTAACCAATACAAAACGATCCAGTACCTCTGAGTTAATAACAGACTTGCTGAAAGTATAAAAAATCTTTGATATTAAACCGCAATAGATGGTTCTTTACGGGGTGATGTTGCTCTTTTTTTAACGATTGGATAGCAAATTCTACGTATACGGTTCTTTCCGGGAGTCCACCCGGGAGATTTTCCGCGAGGTTTGGGTGCATCAGCAGGAGTAGCAATCACCCTTCGCGGAGAACCTCCGGTTCCGCTGCGCTTTAGACCTCTGGGCGTGCGCTTTGCGCATACGCAGTCGCTACAACGGGGGGAACCCCAACGCCAGATCCCTACGGAGGGAAACCCTCCTGCAGGACTGGCTCCGCAACGCGCTGCTCACCGCTAAAATTCCTCCCATCGCTTGGGCAACTCTTCCAGGGGTTAATTTATCGATTGACTTTTGCCAAGGTAAAGGATTGTCTGCAACCCAAGCTAGCCATAGTGGTTTTGTTATACGTGGCGAACCCTCTTCCTTGAGACGAAAAGTATGGTGCAAGATGTAGCGTGATGTACGCCTGAATCGACAGTCACGAAACACCTAGAATGTGATCATCCCCAACGCCGCGTTATTAAACGAATGTACCTAGCATCACCCCCAAAATTGCGATTATGGGCAAGGAATAGCGGAAGATGTACTCACCTTGAGTGGAGTCGTTATTCATATAATCAATTAGCCATCTGTACCACAGACAAAGCGTCAACCCCAAAATCAAGAAAATGAACAGAAGCTTGTACAAAGGTGAAGCAATGAGTAAAGCAGTACTATACCCAAAAAGCTGACTGGCATTGTACAAACCTGTTGTGACGCCAATCCTACGTAGAAATTGATTTAATGTCATATTTGTTGATATATCCGGAAGTAAGCCGGTCTTTTGGTTATCTTTGTTCTAAGCTTGTTTTTAGTTCGCTTGATTCATTATTGTCTGGAATATTTGCATATAAATACCAGGGGTAATTGATACCAAGTTGCGGGTCAGTGACCTCAGCTTTCTCGCTGAGCGCTGCTAGGTACACGCCGCACCCCTTTTGACGTACGCTTTGCGCTTACGCTCAAATTCACGCATCGGGTTGAGTCGATCATTCAAAAAAAGATTTTTATTGTTCATTTTGAACGAGCGAATTTTGATAGCATAGCCTGGCACGAAGTGCCATACTTTGAACTATTCAGAGGAGATGGAATGAGAGCATTTACTCACCACATCTACGTAATTCAAGAGAAACCCTCCTGCAGCACGCTTACTCACCGCATGGCGCTGGATTCAGGGCAAAGTCTGCCTCTTGAAGCTTCAAGAGGCGAGCTTTGGGCAAAAATACACCCAAATCTTAAGTCTTAGTACAGCTTTTGATAAATTAGGGTTGGAAATCTCAGATTTCATGTTGGGTTGCGCTTTGCTCCAACCCCAGTCGCCTGTTGAGGGAAAACGCCACATGCTAAGAAAGCGGGAAGCCCTCCGGGGATGACCTGAGCCCTATGGCTAACGCCACGGCTGCGCCTAACGGGCACGGCCCCGTGCCGAACGGTCATGCTGCGAAGAGCGGGGGTTCGCAATCGACGCTCACCGCCAAGACTGCGACCCCCTCACCTTCTGGTGGGCGTCTAAGCCTGTGAAACCCGGACGCCAGACGCCTAGTAGGTCGGGATACCCTCCTGCAGCGCGGGCTCTCCAACGCAGTGGCTCCCCTCCTGCAGCACTGGCTCCCCTTACACCCCCATACCCCTACACCCCTTTCTTGGGTCAAGACTTACTACTCGCTACTGGCTTATCAACTTGCGCCTCTTCCTGCTGTGGTGGTTGTTCTTCTTCCTCAGGTGGTAAGCCATAAATCGACCGATACAGGTTCACATACTCCTTGGCAGATTGATACCAACTAAAGTCTTGACTCATACCGCGTTGTTGTAGCTGTTCCCAATAATCCTTGTAACGGAAACCTTCCCATGCCCGTATCATACAGGTAAACAGATCCAATGGTTCATAACGGTCAAAGCAGTAACCAGTACCTGCATGGTTCGTTGGATCATGATGGAATACAGTATCAACTAATCCCCCAGTACGGCGGACAATTGGCACTGAACCGTAACGCAAAGCCATCATTTGGCTAATACCGCAAGGTTCAAAACGACTTGGCATTAAAAAGGCATCGGTACCCGCATAGATGCGACGAGCCAAGGCATCGTTATAAAGTAGGTAAGTTGCCATGCGTCCAGGGTAGCGCGATGCGAGTTGCCACATTTGGGTTTCGTAGTAGCGATCGCCCGTCCCCAACAAGACAAACTGTGCATCTGTGTACGCCAAAAAGCGATCCAAAATATTCAACGTCAAATCGATGCCTTTTTGTTCCACCAACCGTGTCACCATACCAATAAAAAAGGCATTGCTATTAACTTCTAACCCTACTTCTTCTTGCAAAGCGATTTTGTTTGCTTTGCGTTTCTCTAAACTGTCAGTACCAAAGGTTTGGGCTATGTACTTATCGGTAACTGGGTCGAAAACTTCTGTATCAATGCCATTGATAATACCGGACAACTTACCGCTGATGAAAGACAATAACCCTTCTAAAGTTTCACCATAAGCGGCTGTCTGGATTTGCTCGGCATAAGTTGGCGAGACAGTATTCACCTTATCTGCAAACTGTACTGCAGCTGCCATTGTGTTGTGTCCTTGCATATACCAAGGACACCAAGTAGTTTTCTCTAAAAACCAGCGCCACGGGCCTTGATATGCTAGGTTGTGTATCGTAAAAACAGTGCTGATATCAGGAGATTGATGCATCCACACAGGAATCATTCCTGTGTGCCAATCGTGACAGTGGACAATTTCCGGTTTCCAATAATTCCAACAAAACTCCGCTGCTCCGTTGGCGAAGAATGTGAACCGCCAATCTTCATCTTCTCCACCGTAAATTCGACGGGGCGAAAAAGCTGGATGTCCAAATAAGTACAAAGGAACATCAGTACCAGGCAGGACAGTTTCGTAAACTGCAAAGCTTTGGAACATGGCAGATCCCGACCAAATTGGCTCGCTAGGAATTTCCATTTTGTCTGGTAGCATACCGTAGTAAGGCAAGAAGATCCGCACATCATGCCCCATTTCCCTCAAGATTTTGGGGAGTGCTCCGACAACATCACCCATTCCACCAACTTTCGCGATGGGAGCTGCTTCTGCAGCCACAAATAAAATCCGCATGATAATGTGTGTTCCCTCGATTCTGCCTAGGTTCTAATTCCATGACTAGTAGGCTAATGCCGCACACACAGAGTGTTGGTACGCACTGCCCACCCTACAATATAACCACATATACTGGTCGTGGAAAAGTTCAACCAGTTATCAGTTATAGCAGGGAACAGGGAACAGGGAACAGGGAACAGGCAATAGGCAATAGGAAACTCTTAATAGGCTTGATAGTCTAGTGGTGTCCGTATTTTCTCATAGTTCATGTCCTAATCTAGCTGGTAGCTGCTATATCAGTTGTTCACTGTTCACTGTTCACTGTTTCAGGAACCCCGTTGAATCTCAGTGAAGATTTGATCCAAAATTTCTTGTGCTCCTTGTTGACGCAATAGCTGTGCGAGTTCTTGACCTAGCTGTTCAGCATTTTGAGCTTTTCCTGTGACTGTATCTTTGACGAATTTTTGACCATCTACGCTTGCAACTATACCCGTTAGAGTTAAATTATCTCCATTTATTTCAGTATTTACACCAATAGGAACTTGACAACCGCCCTCAAGTTCGCGTAAAAAAGCACGCTCAGCAAGACAGCGATCGCGTGTTTGTGGATGTTCAATAGCTTTGAGGATCGAGAGCAATTCGCTATCGTTTCCACGACATTCTATTCCCAAAGCACCTTGCCCAACGGCGTGGAGAGAAATTTCTTTTGGTAGACTTTGATGGATGCGATCGCCCATTCCCAATCGTTCCAAACCCGCAACTGCCAAAATCAGCGCGTCATACTCACCTGCGTCCAATTTTGACATACGTGTGTTCAAATTTCCTCGCACATCTTTAAATTGCAGGTGAGGGAAATGATGCCGCAACTGTGCTAAGCGTCGTAGGGAAGACGTACCGATAACAGCACCTTCTGGCAGTGTATCAATTTGCTTATCTTTGTGTTTTTCATGCACAACTAAAGCGTCTGCTGGGTTTTCTCGTTCTGTAATTGCTGCCAGAACTAACCCTTCTGGTAAGCGAGTCGGCAAATCTTTAAGAGAGTGAACAGCAAAATCAATCTCCTGGTTCACCATTCCTACTTCAAGTTCTTTGGTAAATAATCCTTTATCGCCAATCTTAGCTAAAGCAACATCCAGGATTTTGTCACCCTGAGTGGACATGGTGTGGACGTCAAAAGAGATATCAGGAAAGCTTTTCTTGAGTTGTTCTTGTACCCAGTAAGTCTGAATAAGAGCCAGTTGGCTTTTGCGAGAACCAATGCGGATTGTGCGGGCGGAAGTGGAAACAACAGATGTCATAAAGAAATATATCAAGCTGGGAGATAAATTCACTTTATCTAGACTACCGCAGTGGGTGACTTGTCAGCTTTGTGCCTGATTTGAGTTTACGATTATTCTCAGCCCTTTTTACATAACTTCATTAAGTTATATGAATTTATAAGAATTATTAGTCGTTCAAATTTAAATTTTAAATTTAACTTCTTACTTTCTAAAGTTGTATTACAATCATTACATAAAGCAGATATTTTTACGGAATATACAGTAATTAAACGGAAGTACAACTTGTACTTTATAAAAAGTTTGAGCTATTGTATTGTGTCAAGGATGTTCTGGGGAATGGCTAGATTTCGAGAGATTTTGTAAAAGAACTTTAGAAAAGATAAGCCCCTGAAATTAAAATTGACAGATGACTAGTTGCAGCGTCACAGAATTTCAGGTATCGCAGTTTCAATTGCGAGGGAACAAACGCATGGCTTGGGAAGAACTCTCATCAGTCTACGAGCAACTACACGAATGTGCAGTCCAAATTGAGGAAATCGCTAAAGCTAGAGAGCGTCAACGTATCGCTCGCGATCTCCATGATTCACTTGGACAAACCTTAACGGCGCTCAATATTCAGTTGCAAACTGCTCTCAAGCTTTGGAAGCTCGATCCGACTAAGGCGAAATTTTTTCTGACGCGGGCTCAAGGGCTTGGTGCCAATGCTATCAAGGAGGTACGACAGTCTGTCTGCTCGTTACGAGCAATAACGAATGCTGACAAGCCTCTAGAACAATTGATTGAATCTCTAGTAGAAGATTTTCAGCAAGTCACGGGCTTATCAGTCTCGACGTGCATAAACCTGTCTGCTGCTCTGCCTCAAGAAGTGAGTACCACAGTCTACCGAATTGTGCAAGAAGCCCTGACCAACATCTGCAAGCACGCAGCAGCGACAGTAGTAAAAATTCAGATTAAAACCATTCCAGGCAGAGTGCAGCTTGTCATCATAGACAATGGTAAGGGATTTAGACGGAATGTTTCGCCAAAGGGATTCGGACTGCAGGGGATGGCAGAACGGGTGGCAGCATTGAAGGGTCAACTATACATCGAATCAGAGCCAGCAAAGGGCTGTCGGATCGAGGTTGAACTGCCAATCGAGCAAGAAGCTATACCAGAGAAATCGCCAAACAACGTTAGTCATAATCACATTGCTAATGATAACGATTATACTGATTTCTGTATCTTGATTGCTGCACGACCAACAGCAAGCTCAGTTATTCGTCACAACCAACAATCCTCGCGGTTGAACTCACCCCCCAACCAACTGGAAATCACTGCAGAAGGTTTATCAAAGTCAAGCTATCAAGCTATTGATGAAAGTTTTCTTCGCCAATGTAAACAACAACTAACGGATTTGCTCGGACCGTTCGCTTCTGTTTTGATAAAGGAAACGCTTAAGTCTTCGCCTGGTATTTCCAAACGAGAACTAGTAGAAACCATAGCAGCAAAAATTTCTGATCCTCAAGTGGCTGCCGAATTTCGACAAGCATTGAGCACTCAGATCCATATTGAAACAGAGCAAGGTATGAATCGTCAGTTTAAGGTTGAATTGCCATTCCAGCAAGAGCAGTCACTAGACAATATTGCTGCTGATATTTTGGCTTTGACTTCCACTAGTTCCACACAATCAAAAGAAAGCTTGGAACTATATTATAACTCACGGTTGGAAAAGATTTTGGCAGACTATATTGGTTCGCTCGCCTCATCCCTGGTGCAACAAGCGACGCAACAGGTGTTCAACTGTAAAGAAGTCGTTGCCAGACTGTTGTGTGACATCCCTGCTGCTCCTCGAACCCAGATCGAGGAGCAGGTAACGCTTTTGTGGAACTCAACCCCCACCCAATCAGGAAACACTGAGGAAGATTTCTCGCTTTTGTTGAACTCAACCCTCAGCCAATCAGGAAGCACTGGGGAAGATTTCTCGGGTTCGAGCTACCAAATTATTGATGAGATTATTGATGAGAATTTTCTTTGCCAATGTCAGCAACAACTGATGGATTTGATCGGACCGTTCGCTCCATTGCTGATCAAGGAAACGCTTAAATCTTGGGCTGGAATTTCCCCACGAGAACTGGTAGACAAGATAGCAAAAAAAATTCCCGATGCTCAGGTGGCTGCTGAATTTCAAGAGCGGATGTATTCTTGGAGTCAGAATCAAAGTTTGTCCTCATCATAAGCAGGTGCACAAGATGATTCGTTTGTTACTGGTAGATGACCAAAGTCTTGTCCGCGAAGGCATCAAAGCCATGCTCAGCTTAGAGCCAGATTTGCAAGTCGTAGCTACGGCTGACAACGGAGCAGTCGCAATCCGGGAAGTAGAGGCTCTGCAACCAGATGTGGTATTGATGGATGTGCGGATGCCAATTATGGATGGCAAGGAAGCCACACGCATCATCACTCAGCGCTTTCCAATGGTCAAAGTCATTGTTCTGAGTACCTTCGATGATGATGAATACATTGCCCAGTCGATACAGGCTGGTGCTAGAGGGTATTTGCTCAAAGATATGCTGTCTGAAGAATTGGCAGAGTCAATTCGGTTTGTCCATCGCGGTTATACACAGCTAGCCCCCGGACTCATGGAAAAGTTGATCACTCAAGCTTCCAGTTCAACCTCCAAGCATCGCGGATCTACCCCAACTGTTCTGGCTGAGTTACCTGCTAGAGAGCGAGATGTGTTGCGCTTAATTGGCACAGGTGCTACCAATCGCGAGATAGCTCAGCAGCTTTTTATTTCGGAAGGAACAGTCAAGTCTTACGTGACCAATCTGTTTAACCGTTTGAATTTGAAGAACCGAGCACAGTTGGCGATTTATGCCACTTCTATCATCTGGGATGAGAGTCAGAATAAACCGTGACGAAAGTTTTAAGAACAATTACTTATTGACTCAACTTTAGTCGAGGGAAATCTATCTATTCGTTGCAGTGGGAGTCAGACGTTTTTCATAGATTTCTTCCTGATTAAAACTTTATAATGAGATACATGAACTGGTTGAAAACTTCTTTCTATAAAAACCAAGTTCTTCAATTTTATAAAAATGCTTTTGTAGAAAAATCGTTGATGCAGTATGTAATTTTATTGGTAATTTCTAAGAAGAATTACTATAAGTTTTCTTCAAACACTGGAAAACTATGGGAATCCTAAATCATTTATGAAAAATTTTGAGTAGTGTAGGGTGGGCACTCCCACTAAAACCCGAATATAGTGGGCAGGATCTGACTGGCAGTGCCCAACGCCAGATACCTAGTAGGTCGGGAAACCGTTCGGCAGATCTCATACCATTTCACGAAATCCTTGATACAAATGATTAGTCTCTAATTCTTTCTCCCCTGCTCCTCTGCTCCTCTGCTCCTCTGCTGCCTATTTGTATCAACCTTAAAGTGAAACGGTATCACGGCCGAAGCCCTCATCAAGTACTGGCTCCCCTACGTGTGTTTCAAAAATCAAATAGGATTCCTATATCAAAAACAGAACTTACACAAAGCCTCCCTCAAAAAGGGAGGTTGAGAGGATTTGCAATGTCTGAAATCCCTAAAATGCCATCAAGGCTGTGTAAGTCCAAAAGACAGCAGCATATTTATACTTTCAAACTCCACTTAGGAATCAGAAAAGTCAAAGCTTTTCAGTAAAAATTACCATTATCTATGTGAAATACAACAGTAGGAAGTATGTTTGTTCGCGATATCAACAACCACAAGCTGTCTTTATTAACCTCACCAAAGACTCATGAAGCTAAGAAGTGCAAAGTGCAAAAGCTTCTTGCTCAATTACATAACGCCTCAGAGCAACTATACCATGAGAAAGTTATGCGTTTGCAAAGGGAGGCAGAATTAGAAAAGTCTCTTTCTTTACTTCAGGCAACTCTAGAATCTACTACAGAAGGTGTTATTGCAATCAACTTCAACGGACATATTGTTAGCTTTAATCAGAAATTTGTCCAAATGTGGCAGATTCCGGAGTTCATCATTAAATCACGCAACCATAACCAATCCCTAACTTTTTATAAGAATCAACTTAAAGATCCAGAAACCTTTTGCAGGTGTATCGAGGAACTGGACAGCCAAGCGGATGTTGAAGGCTACGATACTCTGGAGTTGAAAGATGGTCGGGTTTTCGAGCAATACAGCCAACCTCTGCAGCTTGACGAGCAAATCATTGGCACAGTATGGAGTTTTCGGGACATTACCAAGCGTTTGCAAGTAGAAAAAGAAGTTCATCATAATTTAGCGCAAGAAGAAGGAATCTGTGAACAAAAAGAGCGATTTGTCTCCATGATTTGTCATGAATTCCGTTCTTCATTGAACATGATTTCATTCTCCACGAGCTTATTGAAACGTCATCGTCACAGTTGGAGTGAGGAGAAAAAACTACAATATCTCCAACGGGTTCAAACAACAGTTGAACAGCTCAATCAATTAATGGATGAAGTTTTCATCATTGATACAGCACAAGCAAGAAAGCTAAAGTTCGAGCCGAAACCACTGAATCTACTCCAATTCTGTCATGACATATTGGCTCAAATGAATTTGAGCGAAAGCAACCAGCATACAGTTACCTTTGTCAGTCAGGGTGATTGTCAAGCAGTTTGTTTGGATAAAAAATTACTGCAGCCCATTCTCACGAATTTACTCTCGAATGCACTCAAGTATTCTCCAAAGGACAGCACAGTTGATGTGGTGCTTTCTTACCAAGATGAAAAAGTTCTTTTCCAGATAAAAGATAGAGGAATTGGCATTCCCAAAACAGACCAACAACTCCTGTTTGAACCATTTCATCGCGGTGGGAATGTTGGTGATATCCCAGGTAACGGATTGGGGCTAGCAATTGTCAAAAAGCTTGTGGATATACATGGTGGTCAAATTTTTGTGGAGAGTGAAGTAGGCGTTGGTACCACTTTTACAATCACATTGCCATTCTGTCAATCAGTAACAATGACTAAATAATGACTAAATATTGAGGCAAACCATGACAAAAGTTTTAGTGATTGAAAATGAGGCAGAAAACCGAAATATCTTTCTAGAATGCCTGGAGGCGGAAGGGTTCGATGTTATCGGTGCAGAAAACGGTCTTCTCGGCGTCGAAAAAGCACAAGAACTGGTGCCTGACTTGATACTTTGTGATATTGTAATGCCGGAACTAGATGGTTACGGTGTTCTTACCTCGTTACGCCAAAACCGGGTAACAGCGATGATTCCCTTCATTTTTCTTACTGCCAAGAGTACCACAGCTGAAGTTCGTCAAGGTATGAAGCTGGGAGCTGATGACTATCTTACTAAACCTACGACGGCAGAGGAATTATTGGGAGCGATCGCCACCCGACTAGAAAAACAAGCAGCCATCAGGCAGTGGTACGCTGCTCAGTCACAACAAGTCACAGCACTTACTCCTGCTGATGAGTCACAACAAGTCATCACACCACCTGCTACTGACACTACTCTTCCAACAGACCCCCAGTCAATCTTTCCTGTTTGCCCTCAACTCAAGGAAGTTTTCGACTTTATCGAAGCCAATTATGACCAGTCAATTAACTTGAGTGACGTAGCCCAAGCAGTTGGTTACGCCCCAGCTTACTTAACAGATCTCGTACGACGTCAGACGGGAAAAACGGTGCATCAATGGATTGTGGAGCGGCGGATGGCAAAGGCATGTTCCTTGCTTATGGAAACTAACCAGTCAATGGAGCAGATTGCTGAGGCAGTGGGATATCATTATGCAGGCTGTTTGTTTCGTCAGTTTCGCATCAGCTTTGGAACGACTCCTCAAGTCTGGCGAAACCAACACCGTTCTAGTCCTGAGTCATGAGTCCTGAATGAACTAAAGTGAGGGCTTTGGACTTTTGCTGAGTCTGTTTCAGGAGTAAACCAGCAATCAGAACGCTAACACATAGCAAAGCTGGGGCAGCAGAAGGTTCGGGGATAGTTGTCGGTTTGGGTTGCACACCCAGCGCGAGGATAGCTTGATCTCCCCTAATCAAACCAAAGCCACGTCTGGAGTCGAAGCCCGGCGAAGGGTTATAAGCTGTATTTCTCAGAGCATTGTAGATTTCTGTGGGCGTTGCGTTCGGGTTTGCCTGTTGTAGCAGCGCTGCTACTGCGGCTGTAAACGGAGCCGATGCCGAGGTGCCGAAGAAGCGGAAGAAGCGGGGGTCGGCATCAGGAGGAGAGTTCCCAGTCAAATTAAAGGAAATCGGTAGCCCGTCCGGAGCCACAACATCAGGCTTGAGAGAACCTGGGTTGCCTTCTGAAGAAAAAGGTTCCAGTTGCCCCTGTTTTACAACAACACCATCCGCTCGCCTTGAGTAGGATTCCGCGTTCCCGTAGTACACTGCTCCAACGGTTAGCGCATTTGGGTTATTTGAGTGTCCGTATATTGGGATATTGCCGGAAAAAGCATTACCAGCAGCAGTGAAATAAGAAATCCCCTGATTAAATACTCTGTTAATCGCCTGGTTGATAGGTCCGTTCGGAGGTTCCAAATCTAGCAGATCTAAAGGTGCATCAGAAGGAGCATTTGGGGGGTATTGATAAGCGGCATCATCCACGATAATGTTTGCCCCAGCAGCCGAAAGAGCCTGAATGCCTTGACCGACAAGATCTGCACCGCTCGCACTTGTGTAGAACGCCAACTTGGCCCCCGGAGCCACAGCATGAATGACTTGCAGTAAGGCACGACCTTCATCAATGGGATCGGTATCCGGATCAATGACCGTGGGATCTGGGTCTGGATAGTCCCTTAAGACCTGAATACCCGAAGGCAGGTACCCGTCCGCAACGTTCGTGGCATAGTTATCCACCTTTCCCGATCTGTCAAAGCTGATTGGAGAGGTATCGAAGCTGTCAGAGATCACGCCGATGGTGATTCCGGTGCCGTCTAGACCGTAGCGGTCTCGCAAAACATCTACCCCTGTAGCTTTGGCTGCTGCTTCTATTGGTAGGGTGAAGGTAGCTGCCTGAACCTTGGCAACGACGCTTCCAATTGCGATATTTGTAGCAATCACCCCTGACGTAACGATTCTCTGGAGAAGTTTTAAATTTTTCATGGCGTTTAAGAACCTTCCCAAGACTCTTTGGATTAGAGCAGGTTGGATTTACTGCTGATTAGTGGCGGACTTAGCTTAAGCTTACACTAAGTCCAATTTGAATTCTTTAGGAACAGATAAAAAATTAAGAGTAATCAACTGAAAAATCTAAACATTAATCTGAATGTTTTAGAAGAATCAATATTGAGACTAAAACCCAGTGAGTTTAGAACAACTCTCTATAAAGGCTCACTGGCTTAAGAACATATTGGATCTGCTGAAGGTTGCCAACCTGCTAAATTAACGCTTACACTAAATCTCGGCTTTGAGATAAATCCGGGTCTGCAATTTGATACAAGAAGGTATATCGACAGTCCGCCAGGGGAAACAAACCATACCACCAGCGACTGTCTCTAGAGCTTCATCAGATAATTCTCCTTCAGCAAACTGCGCTATTGGCTCTTGCTCGAACTCGGACTTGGTATTCATAGCCTTAGAGATGACTTTTTTGAGTTCGTCTTGCATTTTATTTTCTCCTATTTTCTATTTTTTTCTGTCAATCAATGTGTTGGGAAGTAAACCCAGTGAACAAAGAAGAACGTTCTATAAAAGCTCACTGGGTTAGAACCGTTTGGAACTTTCAGTAGTTACTGGTGTGTTCAGCTTACGCTTATACTTGATTGTTGGCGTTCCAAGACCGACTTTTCTTGCAACCGCAGAAAATCAAAGTTAGACCGACAAAAACACCGCCTGCTACTGACTCTAAAGCTTCATCAGATAATTCGCCTTGAGGAATCTGCTCAGTTGGCTCTTGCTTCAATTCTGAGTTGGTATCCATAGCTTCAGAAATGACTTTTTTGAGTTCGTCTTGCATTTTTCTGTCTCCTATTTTCTAGTTTGTTTGTGTCAATCAGTGTGTTGGGAAGTAAACCCAGTGAACAAAGAAGAACGTTCTATAAAAGCTCACTGGGTTAGAACCGTTTGGAACTTTCAGTAGTTACTGGTGTGTTCAGCTTACGCTTATACTTGATTGTTGGCGTTCCAAGACCGACTTTTCTTGCAACCGCAGAAAATCAAAGTTAGACCGACAAAAACACCGCCTGCTACTGACTCTAAAGCTTCATCAGATAATTCGCCTTGAGGAATCTGCTCAGTTGGCTCTTGCTTCAATTCTGAGTTGGTATCCATAGCTTCAGAAATGACTTTTTTGAGTTCGTCTTGCATTTTTCTGTCTCCTATTTTCTAGTTTGTTTGTGTCAATCAGTGTGTTGGGAAGTAAACCCAGTGAACAAAGAAGAACGTTCTATAAAAGCTCACTGGGTTAGAACCGTTTGGAACTTTCAGTAGTTACTGGTGTGTTCAGCTTACGCTTATACTTGATTGTTGGCGTTCCAAGACCGACTTTTCTTGCAACCGCAGAAAATCAAAGTTAGACCGACAAAAACACCGCCTGCTACTGACTCTAAAGCTTCATCAGATAATTCGCCTTGAGGAATCTGCTCAGTTGGCTCTTGCTTCAATTCTGAGTTGGTATCCATAGCTTCAGAAATGACTTTTTTGAGTTCGTCTTGCATTTTTCTGTCTCCTATTTTCTAGTTTGTTAGTGTTAATTTAACCTTGATACTAACCAGAATATCGGCACAAAAACTAAATTGTCAATTTGTTTTTTTTAGGAAGAGAATCTAAAAAAATAGAAGTCATAATACAAGACAAGTTAAAGCAGCTTAAATAATTCTCAGCTTTAGCGAAAGAAATTGAATTGTGATTCAGAATTTTCATCATCTAAACTAAAAATCTAAATATCAGTAGAAAAAACATTCTGAACTCAACTAAAAGTAGGATGCAAATAAATGGAAGTTTCACAGCAAGATTTACTCAAAATAGTTGAGCAAGCCAGTACACTTGGTGAAAGATTGGGCAATTACTTTGTTCCAGATGAAGTTGGAGACAACGACAAGCTGACTATGTCTCGCTTGAAAACTTGGTGTCAGGTTGTCACACAAGGGAATCCAGAAAAGTTAGCCAAACGGCTTGTCTGGGACAATCTGGACGTTGGCACTATGGTTAGGGTCCTCGGTACTGTCCGCCTTGCTGATGGACAACAACTCCCCGTTTGGGTAGAAACTTTGCGCGAAGCTTTGCTAACTGACTGGGACACAGCCTATGCAAGTACTTATCACTGTTTGGAAACCGAAAAGCCAATTCCCTTTGAAGAACTTTATCTGCCCTTTGTTCACATAGCGCTGCAGAAAGTTATTGCACAGGTCGGTGCTAGTTGGCAACTCCTTTCCGAAGCAGTCCACATATATCTGGAACGTCAACTGCTGTTGAAGTTAGCGTCTCTTTGCGCTCAATCTCTGGAGTTTGAGTTTTCACAATTTAAAGCAGTAAGGGAATCAGCGTCCATTTCATTACCGGAACAACAAGGTAAGCATTCCAATGTGCAATACCAAACCTTTGTCAAAGATTTGACAACAGGAGGGCTGTTGTCTTTTTTCCAGAAGTACAGCGTCTTAGCACGGCTAGTGGCTACAGCAATAGACTTCTGGGTGGAGGAAAAAGCGGAATTTCTTCAGAGATTAGCATTAGACTTGCTAACTATCCAGCAAATATTTCAAGAACAGACAAGTCAGGTTGTTGAAATCCAAGGAAATTTCTCCGACTCTCACAATCAAGGACGCTCCGTCATGGCTTTGACCTTTGCCTCTGGATTGAAGCTAGTATACAAACCTAGAGGCTTAGCTTTGGAAACCGCCTATTTTCAGTTACTCGCCTGGTGTAATCTGCATTTTCTCAAGACATTGCGTACAACGTCTCTACACCCATTTAAGATACTCAAAGTTATCGACTGCACCACCCACGGCTGGATGGAGTATGTAGAGCATTTGCCGATTGAAGATGAAGCAGCCGCACAACGATACTACCAGCGTGCAGGCATGGTTCTATGTCTACTCTACGTGCTGCAAGGGAATGACTGCCATGAGGAAAATCTGATCGCCAGTGAAGAACACCCCGTGCTGATAGACCTGGAAACCCTTGTCCATCCTTGTGCTCGCGAGGTTAACCCTACAGAGGAAGTAGGGGCACAATCTTTAGCGAATCAGCAATTTTTTCAAGATTCCGTGCTGCGGACTGGATTATTGCCGAGATGGGAATTTGGCGCAGATGGAGGAACAGCACACGACATTAGTGGTTTGGGGGGAGCTGGCGGAGAAGTCCCTTTTCGTATGCAAGAGTGGCACAACATTAACACTGACAACATGGCATTGGAGTATGAGCCTGGCATTATGCCACCTTCAGCCAATATACCTTTCCTTAATGGCATCGCCCTATCACCCCATGATTATGTTAATCAAATCGTGGATGGTTTTCGCCAGATGTATCAGTTTTTGGCACAAAGGCGAGAAGAGCTTCTGGCAACTGATAGTCCAATAGCAGCCCTAGCTCATCAGAAAGTCCGGTTTTTATTTCGCAATACACAACTATACTCTCATGTTCTGGGTAAAACTCTCCACCCGAAGTTTCTACAGCATGGTGTAGACCGTAGTATTGAACTGGATGTGCTAAGTCGGGCATTTTTGGCAGCGGATGAGAAACCTCCCATTTGGTCAATACTTGGGGTGGAACTACAAGCAATGGAACAAATGGATATTCCTTATTTCATTGCTGACTCCAGTAGTGATGCTCTGGCACTCAATTCAGACCTAATCGTTAAGGGATATTTCAAAGAACCTAGCTATGACCGGATGATTTCTTGTCTACGGCAGCTTAATGATGGAAATTTAGCTCAACAGATTGCAATTATTCGGGGTTCTTTTTACTCGCGGGTCGCTCAAGGAATGACTACTGCCCTACCTACTGAGCGTGCTAGTGCTGATCGAAATCTGGATGCAATGTCTCCTTTGACACAAGGACAACTGGTGCAGGAAGCACTAGAGATTGCAAAGGAACTGCAACAACGAGCAATTTACGCCGCTGATGGTAGCGCTACCTGGATTGGTATGGCGTACCTTCCTAAGGCAGAGCGGATGCAACTTCAGCCCTTAGGCGATGGTTTGTACGACGGTGTTTGTGGAGTCTCCTTATTTTTAGCGGCGTTAGCAAAGATTACTGGTGACGCGGGATTTCGAGATTTAGCGCTGAGCGCTTTGCAAGACCTGAGAAAAACCTTGCAGCACACAGACCCGAACTCTCAGCGTAAAATCACAAAGCAAATCGGTATCGGTGGAGGCACTGGATTAGGGTCTATTGTTTATACATTGGTAGGAGTCAGTCAGTTTCTGGATGAACCGGAGCTTCTCGATATTGCGAGTCTTGCAGCTTCATTGATAACTCAAGAAAGCATTGCGAGCGATCGCCAATTTGACACAATAGCTGGGGCAGCAGGAACAATACTAGGATTACTAACTTTGTACCAAGCAAAGCCAAATCCAGCCATTCTCGATCAAGCCCAATCCCTAGGTTATCACCTGCTAAATAACCGTACCAAGAGCGAGACTGGATTTCGAGCTTGGGCAACTTTGGAAGACAAGTTAGCAACGGGAATTTCTCATGGTGCAGCGGGCATTGCCTACGCCTTAGTGCGACTGTACAAAACCACACAAGACCCAGTTTTTCTGGAAGCAGCAAAGGAAGCGATCGCCTATGAACGCAGCGTCTTCTGCCCCAATGATGGTAACTGGCCAGATGTACGAAATTTTTCCCTTAACAAAAGTAAACCATCTTTTATGACGAGTTGGTGTCATGGTGCTCCTGGCATTGGTTTAGCCCGTTTGGGAGCTCTTTCGATACTTGATACAGCAGAAATTCGCCAAGAAATTGCGGTCGCCATAAACACGACTGAGCAATTTGGTTTACAAAACATCGACCATCTGTGTTGCGGTAACTTTGGCAGAATGGAGGTATTATTAGTAGGAGCTTGCAAGCTGTCGCGTCCGGATCTGTTGAATACTGTCCAAAAACAGGCAGCACGAGTTGTAGCAAGGGCAAAACAAGTTGGTACTTTTGATCTGTTTTCTGAACTTTCCGGAGATATTTACAACCCAGGTTTCTTTCAAGGCACTGCTGGAATCGGTTATGAATTACTGAGGTTAGCATATCCAGAATCGCTTCCTTCAGTGTTGTTGTGGGAGTAAACAGCGATAGTTTCGCGCCTTATATGTAGAGACGTAGCATGCTACGTCTCTACACAGATCATCTTATTAGCAACCGAATTGGCTTTTATGTACAAAGTCCACCCGAAACAATTGCGAGTCTGACCGAAACATTGTGTATTGTTGTCGCTGGTTACTTCTGTTATCCTGCTATGAATCACTGGCTGAAAACTCAATCCCATCCTGTCCGCTTTTTGCTTTACTTGGAATGGGGGTTGCTGTTCATGGCGATCGCCTTCTCCTTCACAGACGCTACCGCTCCCACGGCGCAAAGCGCAATCGCGGCTATCTCCCTAGAGCCGAGGTTATTGCCGCAACTATGGCTCCCCAAGGCACTCGAACTGCTCATGCTGGCTGTGTTTGCATTGACCGGTGGCATATTACCCAGTCGTAGATTTGCTACCAAAATGCTGTACATTGGCATACAGTTCAGTTTAGTTTTGGCATGGCTGGCTTTAAGTGGACAGTTGTGGCTGTTACCAGTTCTGTTGCTAATCGTCGTGATTCGCAGTTGGTTTTTGTTAGCATTACCCGGACGTTGGACATTGGCAGGATTTGTTTTGGCAATTATGTTACTCACAAGAGTGCAACAGCTTGGTAGCAATGACACAGCTGCGTTGTTCAATCAGTCACCGCAAGATTGGTTAAGCCAGTGGAGTGATGTTTTTTGGTTTGCAATTGTACTGTTACTACTGATGCAGTTGATGCAGTACGTGCTGGTAGCGCAACAGATGCAACAACAACTAGCGCATGAGCAACAACGATGGCGACAGTACACTCAACAACAGGAGGAACTCACTGCACTCAAAGCACGCCACCGCATCGCCTACGAAAGCTATGATGCACTGGGACATACGTTGATTGCCATCAACATTCAGTTACAAAGCGCGTTAAAACTCTGGTCTATTGACCCTAGTCAAGCACAAAAGTTTTTGGCACAAGCCCAACACCTTGGAGTCACGACCATGCAAGAGATTCGCAATTGTGTTCGTGTACTACGCATGCATAGTATACCACCACGAGCAGAACTGTCCTGTGAAACCAAAGACCAAGACACCTCTCAAGAAACACAGGGGTGTAAGGGTGTAGGGGTGTAGGGGTGTAGGGGAGCCAGTACTTGATGAGGGTCTCCCTCCGTAGGTATCTGGCGTGAAAAAGGTGTTTGTTTCATTCCCGCTCTTGCGCAGTCGTGCCGCAGGCATAGGGCTTCCCTTCGGGTAGGTAGTGCCGTGCCGCGAGCAAGGTACGGGGCGCTATCGCAAACGCTAACGCGGCGCTCTCCGCTTGATACAAATCTTTTTTCAAAGGTGGGCGCCCTCCCCACCTTTGATAGCGCAGCGTGCCGCAAGGCGTCCGGATTTTCCTTTCCCCCACACCCTTACAACGCCCTTCGGGGAAGACCTTCGGTCTCGCTGCGCTAACGCCAGTCGCCTAGGTCGGGAAACCCTCCTGCAGCGCTGGTCTCACCAGATGCCTCAAGTCGGGGAACCCGCCCACGGCACTGGCTCCCCTTACACCCTTACCTCCCTAGTTTTTGTAATAGCTGCGACCTCTTTTGACCTTAGTCGTAGTTATTTTTACTTATTGGCTTAACTTTAGTCAAAAGGAATGTATCTATTTGGTTGTAGGATTCTAGACGTTTTTCAGATGTTTGTTCCTGGTTGAATCTCTACGATGAATATAGTTCTTAAAAGAATGAAAAAGTTGTATCAAACCTATACATGACTGGCAATATAACTGAATCAAAAATAAGATTGAACTTTTATCTAATAGGAGCGATCACTTACCTTTACATCGGTAGGACATTCTCCTATAGATAAAAAGAAGAAAAGCTATGATAGGTCATTCTAAGCTGGCTACTAAATTTACCTTGCTCCTTTCACTAGTTTTTATAGGCGCTATCTTAATGAGTAGTTTTGCTTTATCAAAAGCACTTGAGCATAGAGCTGAAGATGAAATAAACTATCGGGGTCAGCTTCTCATACAAATGATAAATTCAGTAAGAGATTATACTGCTAACCACGTAACAACTCTCGTTGCACCTAACCTGGAAACTCAACAAAATTTCATTCCCGAAAGTATACCAAGTTTTGCAGCCAGAGAGGTGTTTGAGAATCTACGCAAAAACAAAGAATATAGAGATTACTTTTACAAAGATGCCACACTCAACCCGACAAATATAAGGGATAAAGCTGATGAATTTGAAACCCAACTTATAGAGCGCTTTCGTAACGAACCAGGGTTGAAAATCTTATCAGGTTTTCGGAATATGTATGGAGACGAATTATTTTATAGCGCTCGTCCTTTTACTCTTAAAGATTCAAGCTGTCTTCGCTGCCATGGCACTCCAGAAACAGCCCCTAAGAGTTATCTAGAAACCTATGGAACAGAAAACGGTTTTGGGTGGAAGCTCAATGAAGTTATTGCTACTCAAATTGTTTATTTTCCTGTTAGTGAAGTTTTTGACAGAGTTTATAAGGCTTTTTTCTTATTTATCGCAATTTTCATTAGTGTTTTTACCCTGGTCATTTTTACATTTAATCATTTGCTGAAGCGAAACGTTCTCCAGCCCATCAAACCAATGGCTCAACTGGCTCAAAAAATTAGCACTGATACATTTGTTTTTGATCGAAATGAGAAAGTTGAACTTAGAAATTTGGTTGCGATCGCTAAGCGCAATGACGAGTTAGGACAGTTGGGACAGGTTTTCCTAAGAATGGTTCATCAAGTCTACACTCGTGAGCAACGCTTGAAAAAACAGATGCAAGAACTCAGCATCCAGATTGACGAAACCAAGAAAGCTCGTCAAGTGGCTGAAATTGTTGATGCAGAATACTTTCAAAATTTAAGTGTACAGGCAAAAGAAATTAGAAAAAAATGGGCAGAACCCGACTCGTGAATAAGAGTAGAAAGCTCTTATATTTTTATTTCATTTGACTGCTATTGGGAATACATTATGTCTAAAGTTGTATCCGTTCATTCATTCCGTGGTGGAACTGGCAAATCAAACGTAACTGCTAACCTAGCAACTATCATCGCTCGTTCTGGTCAACGAGTTGGCATTGTCGATACCGACATTCAATCACCTGGAATCCACGTCCTTTTTGGTCTGAATGAGGAAAAGATAGGCTATACTCTGAATGATTATCTGTGGGGACGCTGTGCCATTGAAGATGCTGCCTACGATGTCACTCCACTTCTCAAGATGAGCCACAAAAACGCTGGCATCAGAGGTAGTATTTACCTGATTCCCTCCAGTATTAAAACTGGCGAAATATCTAGGATATTGCGTGAAGGATATGACGCACGGCTACTCAACGAGGGCTTCCGCAATCTCATCCGCCGTTTTAAACTGGATTACTTATTGATTGATACTCACCCTGGTATTAATGAAGAAACCTTGCTTTCTGTGATTCTTTCTAATGTATTAGTTATTATCCTGCGTCCAGACCACCAGGACTACCAAGGTACGGCAGTCACCGTAGATGTTGCTCGCAAATTAGAGGTGCCTAAAATGCTGCTGGTTGTTAACAAGGCACTACCAACAATCAACTTTCAAGCTTTAGGGCAACAGATGCAAAGAACTTACAACACAACTGTGGCTAGCATTCTACCTGTTTGTGAAGAGATGTTTCAATTGGGTAGCAGTGATGTTTTCAGTCTGTGCTATCCGAATCATCCTTGGACACAGGGTGTGAGTGCGATTGCAAAACACATCGTTCCAAACAAAATAACAAGTTTCTTGGGCGAGAAGAGTTATCTCAGATTTTGACTTGCTTTGTTGTGAATTTACAGCACTTTTCATTTGCATGAACTACAAACTATATGCTGAGGGCACAGTTAGCTCGTGCCCTACAACCTACACCACAACTACTCTACTGTTTGGAAACTCCTTGCCAGAAAACTCCTTTGCTCAGGTGGCAGGTGCAGTCGTCAAATTTTGGTTAGACTCAAAGTAGAGACTGCTCAATTCTTCCAAGGAAACATCCGTCTGCTGTTGTGGATCAAGAAAGTAGGGATGGATTGGCAGCAGTTCAGCTTGATCGCGTGCCTGTGGTGAAGACACAATCTGCTCGAGCTGGTTCAGGTAGTTTTGAGCAGTAGTTTCCCAAGTGTACGTCTTGAGTACCCGTTGCTGGCCTGCAACAGCAAAATGCTCCCACTCATTAGAATCGCATAGCAATCGCTCTAAGCCCCGTGCAATATCAGCAGGGTCTTCTGGGTCAACAAGTACGCCATATTCTGTATCTCCCTCTCGCAGGCTCTCGCTAGGACCACCATTCTGAGTTGCGACTAATGGTAATCCCGCAGCTGCCGCTTCTAAGGGAGCCAAGCCAAAGGGTTCATAAAGCGCAGTCAATGCAAACACCGAGCGCCGTTTAGCCATAAACCGATAAGTTGCAGCCAGTGCTTCTTGTCCTTCTGACAACCCAAATGCACTAATCTTGCCCGACAAGTCGTTTTCTTCGACCACTTTCCGGATGGGCGCTAAGACCTCTTCGGTTACTTCATCGCTAGTCAACTCTCGCAGCGGATCATCCAGCCCTCCTGTCAACAGCACTAAGTTTGCTCGTTCCTGAAGTGCTTGACTCATTGCAAAGGCTTGCACCAGCCCTAATAAGTTTTTTTTAGGTTCTAATCGACTGGATGCCAGAATGGCGGGCAAATCCCGACGTGATTCTGCAATATCCCGTGCCAATCGCTCCTGAACCAGTTGGTAAATACCTTCCTCATTTTCATAACGCTCTTGAGCACCAAAGATGGAGAAATCTGCTCCCGGTGGAATCACTGCAAAGCGATTGTCGTTGTTGAAGTCCACTGCATCACGATAGACTCGGTGAGAGTACTGTTCAAAGCGTTCCTGTCGTGTACTAGTGATATTGATAGCCGAGCGATTCATGCTCAGGCGTTCCGCTATGATCCGGTATCTGAACTGGAATTGCTCGTCTATTTGCGCCAAATTCTCTGGAGTGACTTCCAGTTTGTCTATCTTTTGGGCACCGAGAGAATGACCTGTAAAGGTGAAAGGTATATTAGTTTTCTCCTCAATCAGAACGCCGCACAGTCCTCCATCAGCGTAATGGGCAGTCATAGCATCGGGTAAGCCACCTTCCTCTTGATAAAATTTCAGAATATTGGGTACCCAATCACTTACCAGATGAGGCCATAAAAACTCTTTGGGCACAAATTCTTCCGATCCTGCTGGTAACCGGATGACACGGACGTTATCGACGCCTGGATAAGTGTCAAAAGGTTCAGCAAACTCTGGCCACTGGGGGTCAACGATTTGACGCGTGAGAATATCGACTTTGTGACCCTTTTGAGCTAATGCTATAGCGACTTGCTTGACGTAGATCAACTGACCGCCAAAATCTGCATGTTCCGATATATGACTACTGCTTGAATCAAAGTTACCCTGAGGGTTAAGAAATCCAATGTGCATCGCCTACTTCCTAATACAAATTGATTTCTGCCTATCGACTTCAGCCTGAAGACAATAGCACAACAGTGTTGGCGAGCCATTTGAGATCTCCCAAGACCGAAGAGCGCAGGCAGGGAGGCTATATATAAGCGCAATCTAAAAGTCGGTCAAAGAGCTTTCATGAATTCTCTTTGGCGTAGACCTTGTTGATTCGCAAATTTTCCTAATATTTCAACTTATCACGACTCGGACTCATTTACCAAAACAAATGGGTTTAAAGCCCCGCCCTAGAAGGGCGGCTTTTATTTGTCTAGGAGTCTTTTAAGAAAGACCGCAATGTTTCTTAAAAGATGTATGATTAGAAATCGTATGAAGTATTGTAAATTTGAAGAAAACAGAGGATTAACTTTTTCAAGGAAATTCCTAATTTCTTTCAAACTCAAGTCACACTGTCGCATTCTGGTAGAAAGCTTTCATTTGAGCCAACCATGAACAGCGCGATTCATCCCAAGTGTAGAACATATGCCCACCTTGAAAATATTTCACACTCAGATTGGGGCGAATTTCTGGATTTAATTTCATCAGATCCGCCAGATGCTTTGAGGCAAAATAAGAAGTGACCAGATCGAACAATCCATGAGCGATGTACACTTGCATATAAGGGTTTAAAGCCATCCCCGCGCGCAGATCGTCCACCGACCCCAGAAAGCCCTGCTTAAACTCACCTTTAAGATCGAATTTCCAAGCTTTGAATATTTCCAAGTTTAGCAGACGGTAAGATAAGTCGGTTTCAACGCCTAATGTGTCCCGTAAGTAACTGTTGATCGCCCCCGTAAACAGGCGATCCAATCCATCAAGGGTGGGATCGCTGCCCTCATAAGTTATGCGATCAGGAAAAGGATCGATAGCCGTGATCGAAGCGTCGTACAGTCCCACAATCCGCTCTTCATCTCGCAGCAGTTCCCTCGCAAAGACTTCAATGCCAATCCTTCCTGCTTGTTTCTCAACAAGTGTCACAGGCAAGCCGATTAACCCTGCCAGCTGCTGATAGGCAATCTGGCGCTCATCGGATGTCACGGTATCTCCCATTGCCAGAAGTGGGATCAGTGTTGCGCGGGCAAATCGTTCAGCAGCGGCTATGTGAGCTTGTAAATTCCCAGGTTCCCCTGCCCATTGGACACGATTGTGATGAGCAGCAGCCGCCGCAAAGGAAGGAATCAGGGTTGCCCAAGCTGTGAGGTTGTAATCACTACCCTCCAGCAAACTGAACTCCAAAGCAGGAGAGATTAGAATCGCACCGCAAAGACCTACGCCAAATTCCTGTTGCAGTTTGCGGGCTAACCTGGCAACTCGAAAGCCGCCGTAACTCTCTCCCGCAATAAAGATAGGGGACAGCCACCGCTTATGACCAGAGAGAAATCGTTGGATGAATTCTCCCAGTGCTTTCAAGTCTCGCTCGACTTCCCAGAATTCTATCTCTTTGGGTTTATCTGCCTCCGGAGTTTTGGTTTTCTCGCTGTGTTTATCCGGCTCATCTTTGTCTTGAGGTAAACTACGGCTAAAACCTGTGCCAATTGGATCGATGAACACCAGATCCGTAAAGCTAAGCCAACTTTCGACATTGTCCACCACCCGAACTGGAGGTTTGGGCAGACTACCATTAGCTCCGAAATAAACGCGCTTCGGACCCAATGCTCCCATGTGCAGATAAGCGGAAGCTGCTCCAGGTCCACCATTGAAGACGAAAGTTAGCGGTCGTTGCGATGCTTCTTTAACATCGGCTAGATAAGCCACATGAAACATTTCGGCAACAGGTTTTTCATCCTCAAACAGGGTTTGCCATTCGGCGATCGCAGTGTAGCTGATCTGCTGCTCGCCAAGTGATAGCGTATGCTGAGTGATACTGGACTTGCGGGTTACGGGTGAGTCAGGAGTTTCAGGCATATTTTAGTCGTTCGGTAACGGGCAGTGCAAACTGGCAGTAGTGCAAAACCTTTTCTGGTAATGGTATTTTTGGCTTAAAGGTCAATACAGTTCAGTTAAGGAAATTAATCTGTTGAGGCAGGCAGGGGGGCAGAGGAGCAGAGGAGCAGAGGAGCAGAGGAGCAGAGGCGAAAGAACTAATGGTAATGGACGTTAACTCTTCATCTCCCCTGCTCCCCATCTCCCCATCTCCCCTACTGTCTCAACGAATAAATGTCTTAACTGAACCGTATTGGCTTAAAGGTAATAAAGCTTAACTCATTTTATTGTGTAACGTGAACGAGTGAGCATTTGTTGAGCCATGGGCTGAGCAAACAACCTTTGTTGATTTGCTAGCAGATCGCAAAACATATAGTTTGAAACGGCGTTGCTGAATCAAGATATGAATTTTAGGCGTTGCTGAATCAAGATATGAATTGGTTGCTGGAACCATTGATATTCCGTTCTCAATCGAGCAAAATCATCCCATAATTCAGCAACGTCCAAATTTCCGATCTCAAAGCATTTGTCGAGCCATGAGCTGAGCAAACAGCCCCTGTTGATTTGCTAATTGCTCAAAGCTGCCCTGCTGAACTACTCTACCGTCTTGGAGTACATAAATACGGTTAGCATGACGGATCGTGCTGAGTCGGTGAGCGATCGCAATTCGCGTCACCTGTAACCGCTCCAAACTTTGACTGACAATAGCCTGCGTTTTGTTATCTAGAGCACTCGTGGCTTCATCAAACAGCAAAATCCGGGGTTTCAACACCAATGCCCGAGCAATCAACAGCCGTTGTCTTTGTCCCCCAGAGAGATTGGTACCTCCTTCACTAACAACAGTGTGCATACCCATTGGCATAGCTTGAATGTCATGCGCCAACCCTGAGGCGAAGGCTGCTTCCCAAGCTTCATCCATAGTAATTAGGGCACCGCTGGCAATGTTCTCGAAAAAGGAACCTGACATCATCCGGCTATTTTGCATGACGACACCTAACTGTCGGCGTACCGCATTCACATCCAGCCCAGCTAAATCTTGTCCATCGTAGTAAATCGTGCCAGATTCTGGGAAGTCAAATCCTAATAATAACCGGAACAGAGTAGATTTGCCGCTTCCAGAAGGTCCAACAATGGCAATAAACTCTCCCGGCTCAGCTCGGATAGTCACATCATCCAGCGTCAGTGGTCCATTATCCCGGTAGCGGAAAATCACATGGTCTATAATCACTCTACCCGATAACCTGCCAGGGTCGGTCTTGCTGGAATTTAACTCTGGTGTCGCTAAAAGAATTGGCTCAGCCCGATTCCATAAAGGCAAAACTTCCAAAACTTCCACAACCGTGTTACTCAAGCTAGTTGCTCCGCCAATGAATATGCCAAAAGCAGCATTGAATGCCAAGAAAGTGCCAGTAGACAAGCCTTTCCCTGGAACTTGAGTATGAGTCAGTAAGCTAGTAGCAAACCAAAACAGAACCGCATTCGTTAAAGGTGGCATAACTTTATTGATGACAGTGACGATGTCTTCAATGCCCTGTGTACTCAGCATAAGTTTGAGTTGATGACTATACTGCCTACCCCAGTAGGCAAAAGCTCGTGCCTCACATCCAGCGACTTGGAGTTTGGCGACTCCATTGATCAGCTGCACCATAACACCAGACAGCTGTCCTTCTATCTCTAGCAAGGGGCGAACCTTTTGCAGAGTGAGAATCCCAGAGACAATGGTAACAGCAATATTTACAATAGCCACAACACAGGCGATCAAAGCCAATGAAGTATTATAGTAAAACAGCAGTCCCAAATTTAACAAAGAAAAAACGCTGGAAAAGATAGTTTTCAAAACAGCGCCACTCAGTTTCTCGCGGATTTGAGTGATGGAATTAACCCGAGAGTTGAGATCACCGATTGAGTACTGGCGAAAAAAGGATGCCCTCAGATTCAACAGCCGATCCCATACTGCCGCTTGGATAGAGGAATCTGCAAAGGTTTCCAGCCTGATTAGAGCAAACGCCTGAGTAAGTTCAAAGATACTTTCCCCAAAAGCAGCAGCCAACAAACCAAAACCGATTTGCAGCAATAATTCCCGCTTCGCATCCGGGATTGCGTTATCGATAAGAATGGCGGTTGCTGTTGGAGTGAGCATCCCCAGCAAGGTGGTACCAATTCCAGTCAACAAGATAATAATAAGTTCTCTGAGGTGACCCTGCAGCGCAAACCTAAGCATATCTAGGGTTTTGAGTTTTTTATCAGGTAAAGGGCGATAAAATACGCAGGCAGAGGGATTCAGCTTGGGGGCACTGCGGGTATTTACGGGGATATGGGTTCCCTCTACTGGATCGAAAATCTCGTAGCGGGTATCAGACACAGGTAACAAGGCGACTGGACGGTTGTCTTCCACAGTGTAGGTTAACATTGGACCAGTGTCTTTTTTCCACCACCCATCGGTTAATGTGATTTGACGTAACCGTATTCGTGAGGCACGGGCGATCGCCTCCAAAGGATCTTGAACTCGTCTAATATCTTCTGACTTAGCTGGAGGACAAATCTTAACTCCCAAAGCTCGACCCACTGCACCAACAGCAATAAGAAGGGCTTGGTCTGGGTGATCGGTTGGTGTTACCGTTGGGTAATAGACTGTTTTCCGTGGTTGCAATACAGATGAGAGTTCTTGTAATGTCTCCTCCATCGCCTGATAATTGAGACGTTCTCTTTCCTGAAATCTACGTAATTCTGCTGTTTTTTCCTGCTGTTTTAATAACTCAATGCAGTCGAGGAAATACGTTTGTAGGAGGTTCAAACTGTCTATTAAAATATCTGCATTTTTGATTGCAGAGGTGTTCACACATGATAGTTCAACTGTGTCCGCAGCCTGTAGCCACATCTGAGTATCTAAGGGCAACATACCGGATGAAGGAAACAACAGCAGTTCCTCAAACCCCATCCATTTGGCAGTTCCTTGCTGAATTTGTATCCAAGATATGCTGTTTTGCAGAGATTGGAAGATATCACCACAGCCTAAAGCAAAGTAGTTGATGCCTTCAGGCTGGACTGGGAGCTTGGGAGCGGTAATATTGGAAAGAACTGAACTGAGTTGATGAATCCAGTTCTCTATAAAAGTTATTGGTTTGCGATCACCCGCAAGGGTTTGGCTCCCTGCTGGAGCATCGCCCCAAGAAGACGGGTGCTGTGTGCTATCGTCGTTAACAATGCACTTGCTAAAGTCTTCTGTTGATACTCTGAGGAGTTCTGTCTCCTCCATCGATACTGCCAGAATTTGGTGTTTCTCATCCTGAGAACTTGGTGCTGTTGAGAACATAGCTTCTCCAGCTCCAACGCTAAATAAATAACGGCGAGAACCTTCTGTTATACCATGTTTGACATTAATAGCAAATAGCGCCAAAAAACCAGATTTTACGATCCAAACCGTCTGCGGATCATCTAGCAGTATTGGTTCATTACCTTTAAAAAGATACTGTTGTTCTTGTGGAATTTCTAACTTAATTTGTTTTAGCATCAGTTGCTTCTGTACAATTAAAAATAAAAAAAAAGTTTTTTAAATGAGATCCTTCGCTTCCTCTACGCCTTTGGCTCAGGACGCTTTGCAATTTTGAATTTTGAATTTTAAAGTGCTTCACCCTCACTACGAATCAATTGCAAGTACGCACCTTCAACTTGCTTTAATTCTTCATGGGTTCCTCGTTGAACCACCTTTCCGCGTTCGAGGACAATAATTTCATCACAATCTCGGATAGTACTTAACCGATGCGCCACGATAATGCAAGTACAACCTCGCTGACGGAGTTTACGATCAATGATTTTTTCCGTCTCTGTATCAAGAGCGCTAGTAGCTTCATCCATTACTAGAATGGCAGGATTATTTACCAAAGCGCGGGCAATTTCTAAGCGCTGTCGCTGACCTCCACTCAGATTAGTAGCACCTTCTAAAAGCTCAGTTTCATAACCTCCTGGCATTGAAAGAACAACATCGTGAATCGCTGCATCTTGACATGCCCGTACTAAATGACTATCAGGTATGGTAGTGTCCCATAGGGTCAAATTGTCTCTAATGCTGCCAGCAAACAGAAAAATATCTTGCTCCACAAAAGCAATAGAATTGACGAGCACCTGTCGTGGAATTTGTTCTTTTGGTGTACCATCGAACAAAATCTCTCCCTGCCAAAGTTCGTACAGCCCACATACCAGTTTGGTAATAGTGGACTTACCAGAACCACTTCCTCCCACCAAAGCAACTCGCTGTCCTGGTTTGAGTGAGAGATTAAAGTTTTCAATTAACGGAGGGGCAGTGCGGTTGTAGCCAAATGTAACATTCTTTAACTCAAGATGTCCCTGCAATTTGGCTAGAGGAGAATTGAAACGCACCTGCTCCTCTGGTTCTCTGCTCCTTTCCTCCAATTGCGAATTTGTTGAGTTGCGTAAGACATCATCTAAACGATTCAAATCGCCCTCTACTTCTTGAAGATCGCTTCCAAGAGTGACGAGATTATTGACAGGCTGTAAAAACTCGTGCATCAGGCTCTGCAATGCAACCAGCATTCCAATGCTTAGATACCCATCTATTACCCGCAGACCACCTAAAACCAAAAGTAGCATAGAGGAAATCGTGGAAAGAAAAGACGGCAACACCCCCAAAGTCTGATTAGCTACATCCATTTCCTGCTTAGCATTAATTGCTTTAGCGTAGTAGCCCGCCCATCGAGAGAAGAAATCTGACTCCAGACCAGATGCCTTAAGTGTTTCTATACTCTGGAGACCAGAAATGGATACTCCGGCAACTTTTCCTTCATCTTGTTGTAATTTCATATTGGCATCTACACGATGTCTTCTTACCAATTGCAAGGCAAGGAGATTTACGACGACAAAAGCTATTCCAATTGAGGTCAGTACCGCGTCATATTGCAGCATGACCACTGCATAAAAAATCACCGTTACTGCTGCAATCACCGTAGTTGCTAACTTACCCGAAAGGATATTAGCTAATTTGTCGTTGAGGTGAACGCGGTTGCTGATTTCTCCAGCAAACCGTTGATCGTAAAAACTGACGGGTAGACGCAGAATATGCCACAGGAACTGACTAGACATCCCCACAGACAGTTTTATTTTCATTTGACGCAGAGATTGCAACTGTAGCAATGTCAAAAGTCCCATTAGTCCTGCTGTCAGGAGTATTCCCAAAATTAATGGGCGCAGCCATTCCTCTCTACCTTGAATCAAAATATCATCTATAAACACCTGAGAGAATGCTGGCATCGCCAACCCAGGAATCACCAGTACGAATCCTGCCAGCACGGAGTAAGCAAGTAACCCAGCAGACCTTTGCAGACGTTGCCATAAAGCCAGGAGTGTGCTGGGTTTATGTCCCCCTTTTTTGAATTCTGAACCTGGTTCTAGAACCAGCACAACACCTGTGTACGCCTCATCGAATTCCTGTAGAGAGACAGTACGTGGTCCGCTAGCAGGATCATTGAGATAAACACGCTCTTTGCCAAATCCCTCCACCACTAGGAAATGGTTGAAGTTCCAAAATACTATGTAAGGGCATTGCAATTGAAGTAGACTTTCTAAGTCTAACTTAAAGCCTTTTGCCTTCAATCCGTAGCTTCTAGCAGCATTGAGGATATTAGAGGCTTTACTGCCGTCCCGCGAAACCCCGCAATCTTGTCGGAGTTTCGCCAGAGGTACAATTCGACCGTAATAACTTAAAATAATACCTAAAGCAGCAGCACCACATTCTACCGCCTCCATTTGTATAAGAGTGGGAGTACGACGGCGTCGTGTGCTTTTACGGATCAACAATTTTTGTATATTTAATGGCATAAGTTATTTTGCTTGTTTAAAGAATTAAAAATTAGGACTTACGCAAAAACAAAGTAGTTGTGTTATTGCGACCTAAGGAAGCAATCTCACAGTGTTGTTCTTGCGTAACTCGTGCGTAAGTTCTAAAAATCAAAAATTGCTTTTTTTGAATTTTCTATTTTGAATTGTTCAATAAATACCACTCCAAGATCTGAGAATGGGAAAGACAAACGTAATCGGGGCTTGTTCCTCTACGGTGACTCGCACAGAGGTAGTCGTTCCAGGAGACATTTTCATCTGTGGACCTTTGGAAGAAGACCACTCGTAGCCGCTGAAGGTGGAGGTGTCCGGTTGAAGTTCGGCGAGAATTTGGACGTGAGGACCTTGAGATATGAGACTTTCCACGATTTCAGGATTGCCTACCAGATTAGAAGCACCTTCTTTAGTAATCGGAAAGGGTGAGACTTTGGTAACTGTTCCCACAATGCCGCCAAAGCGTTCCCGCTTAACTGTAGAGGGTGTAATTTGCAGCTTCATATCCTTTTTAATTTTCTTGCCTTCGCTGACTGGCAAAAATGCGATACTAACTAGCTTTGCAGATGGCTGTTGTGCTTCTATAGTTCCAATGCGGGTTCCCGGACTCAAAACTTGTCCAGGAGTTGCAATGATTTCTAAAATGCGTCCGCTATACTCGCTTGTTATCTGGCTGTTATTTTTTAATTGCAGTTGGAGCTGAGCAATATTGCGCTTTACTTCCTGAATCTCATTTTTTCGGGTGATTGAAGATTGGAAATTTTGCTCAGCTACAGTTTTTTCTTTACTGTCTAATTCTTTTAACTGGGTTTTAAGATCAGCAATTTGGCTAAGATTTTCGCGGTAGGACTTTTCTGCTTGAACCTGATTGATATCTAGTTGCTTCAACTGGTCTTCAAAATCAGCGATTTTTTTGATACCATCCAAGTAAGTTTGTTGTGCTTCAAGCAATGTGTCTTCTGAAATCGCTCCTTGAATTTTAAGCTGTTTACGTCTTGCAAGTCTGTCTTTAAGAGTAGGAGTCAGAGCTTTAGCTTCTTGTATGCGTTGTTGTAGGTTTTGTCGTTGCTGCTTAATAGCGCCGATGTCTTTTTCTCTGATAATTGGACTCAAAGATTGAGCTTGCAAAAGGCGTTGCTGTAAGCTGAGGCGTTGTTGTGCGATCGCCCTCATTTCCAGTTCACTACGTTGATCTTGAAGCAAGCCAGCATTCTGATTTTGTGTTTCTAGTTCCACTAGCTTGGCATGTTGCTGCAAAAGTTGCTTTTGTAGTTCCCCTTGACCAATTGTTGCCAGCACTTGTCCTTTCTTAACGAAGTCCCCAACACGTAAATTTATTGTTTGCAATTGACCTGAGGTTGGTGACTGAAACGCTATAACCTTGCTAGGAAAAACAAGCACCCCCTGACCGGTAACCGTAATTGGGATACGACCTACAATACTCCATGCAAGCCCCGCTACTACTAATGAGCCTAGAGCAGCCAAAGGTAGCCACTTCATAGGGCTAACAACTTGCATGAGCTGATCGAGCCGTTCCGGAGAAGACGAATGCTCTAAAGCTTTTTTGCGAAATAGATTGTTCTGTGGACTAACCATATTGATACTGTCTTATAATTATTAGTTGGCTTTTATTATTAGCCATTACCCTCAGCATTCAACTACCACGAATTCTTTTCAACATCCAGTCAAATCTGGCTCCAGCCAATGCCACCTGAGCCAAAAAATCTGAACTTAGTTCATTTTCATATTTGCAGCTTTTATCTAAGGGTTGACCAGTGCTATAAATGAGCCTACCGTAACCAAGCCGAGTGACTATTGCCTGTTGTTTGTCTGCTAGCAAAACCGTAAGCACCTTATAAAAACGCGCAGCAAAATTCGTATCATGCAGTAGTTTTGCGGCAAGTCGCCATCGAGGAATTGACAACACAAGCGAGTCTTCCAGCGCTTTTACCGTAACAGAGGGTGGGCGAGCGTCTACAAAAGGCGTTTCTCCTACCATATCGCCCCGAGACAATCTAGCGAACTCACGTTCTGGAGTGTCGCTACCTTCCAAGCTTGAAAAGGCGCGAGCTAAGGGATTACGCTCATCATCAAAGGCAGAAAGTGTAATTTTTCCATCCAGTAGGATATGTAGCGCTTCCACAGGTCTTCCTGCATGGATGAGGATATCGCCAGCAGGAATTCTGTTTACATAACCTGCATTCATCAGCCAATCAATATCACTATCATGCAACTGTGCAAAAATAAATAGAATTTCTCTTAACTGAGGCTGGGCAAAGACGAGTGTGCTATGACCAAGCTGACTCACTATCCTCTCTAGTCTATCTGCAAGCAGAATCGCGCTCGCTCGATAAAGATGAGCAGCAAAACTGACATCTTGTTGTAATTTTTCCGCCAATTGCTGTTGCCCAATTGACAATATAAGCGACTTTCTAAGCGCTCTCACAGTTGTGGAAGGTAAGTAAGCGTCTAGAAAAGGAATTTCTCCTACCATCTCACCACTCGATAATCGAGTGATTTCTCGCTCTGACATTTCGCCACCTTCAAGAGCAGCAAAAGCGCGACCCAATGGATTGTTTTCAGCCTGCGAAATGGAAACTGTCAATGCTCCATCCAATAAGATATGTAATGCATTGACGGGTTGACCTTGACGTATAAGAACTGCACCAGCAGTCATTTCCTCCCTAATACCTGTCGCAAGCATCCAGTCAATATCGCTGTTACTTAGTTCTTTTAGTAAAACTTCTGTCATTGTTTAACATCCTTTTGCTCTGCAAACGGGATAGGGATTTGCACGCGTCATCATATATGCTATGAATTTGGAATAATTTTTTGTTCACAACTCAAGAAACTAAATGAAATGCACTCCTCAACAACTGTGTTTTTACTGTTTTTAGCTGTAACAATTATTTAAATAACAAAGAGAAAATTGCGATTTGCGCCGAGTGCACTATCCTTATGGGCGATGCTCCCTTTGGAACTGTATTTATCGTAGGAATTTCACAAAAGATAAACATCTGAAAAACGTCTCGAATCCCACTGACTTTTGTTGATGTCGCAAGTACATATACTTAGGAAAAAAGTTAGGAAGTCCGAAAACTGATAAAAACTGGTGCCCTTGAGCGAATAGCATTCTTGCTTGCACAAAAATTAACTACTACTCAAGAATTTTGTGCTTACCGCCAAACTTTATAATGAAATGGAAGATATTTGCCTTTAGGAACTACCTCTTTCAGCAATTACGCGGAATTTCAGCGAGCTAGTCTACCTGTAAGCCGAAATGATTGACACTTAATACATAATACATATTAATTATTGGCTAAATGCCATTCGGGTAGAAGGGGTCATTGGTATGGGCTTGAGCAATGGAAGTAAAATTCCACAAGTTATTGAGAAATACGAAGCGGATTTGTTGGCTGATTGGATGCAAGCCCTCATGGCTAACAATACCCGCAGAGGTTTGCTCAAAGAGACAGAACTACAACAGGAGTGTAAAGAATTCCTCCGTTTGTTGACAAAGGCGGTACAGCAGGGTAACTTGACTAACGTGCAATCGTCACAATGGCGGGATGTGCGAGAAATATTAACCAGTATTTGTCGAAGCCGTTCCCAAAAAGGTTTTACACCGTCGGAAACAGCTACCTTTATTTTTTCATTTAAACAACCTCTATTTACTCATTTGCGTCAGGAACACGTAGAAGACGCAAACGCCCTGGTTGAAGACACTTGGCTTGCCACCACTGTTATAGATCAGCTGGGACTGTTAACTATAGAAGGTTACCAAAAGACGCGTGAAGAAGTTATCAGTCGCCAGCAGGAAGAATTGCTGGAACTTTCAACACCCGTTGTCAAACTTTGGGATGGTATTTTAGCTTTGCCGATTATTGGAACTTTAGACAGTACGCGCACTCAGGTGATGATGGAGTCTTTGTTACAAATGATTGCGCAGACGGGTTCAGAAATTGCCATTATCGATATTACAGGAGTGCCAACAGTAGATACGCTCACAGCTCAGCATTTACTGAAGACAGTCACAGCAGCTCGGTTAATGGGTGCAGAGTGTATTATCAGTGGGATTCGCCCCCAGATTGCTCAAACGATTGTTTACCTTGGTGTAGATTTGGCAGACGTGGTGACAAAATCGACTTTAGCGGACGCTTTGCTATTGGCTCTAAAACGCCTTGGGGTGACAATCAACCGCCCACAAGCTTGCTAAGGAGTTAGGAGATTTGATTATGGAACGCATTCCCATACTCCACATGGGCGAATTCCTGATAGTGACGATTCAAGTTGATATGCACGATCACCTAGTGATGACTTTGCAAGATGAGTTGACAAACCGCATTAGTGAAACTAATGCTCGTGGGGTGCTCATCGATCTTTCGTCTTTAGAAATTGTAGATTCCTTTATTGGTAGAATCCTAGGAAACATTGCCAAAATGTCAAGGGTACTTGATGCTCAAACCGTTGTCGTTGGAATACAGCCAGCCGTCGCCATCACCCTAGTAGAACTGGGGGTTTCCTTAACAGGCATTCGTACCGCCTTAAACGTTGAAAAGGGCATGGCACTTCTGCGGAAAGCGCTGAAGGCGAGTGCAGGAGGAAGCACAGATGGATATGCACGGGTGTGAAACTATGAGTATCCAATCCTCACAAGATGTGATTTTCGTTCGCCAGAAGGTGCGACAGTTTGCTGTCAAACTGGGGTTTAGCTTGGTCGATCAGACGAAAATTGTCACAGCAGCTAGTGAGCTAGCCCGTAATACATTGGACTACGGAGGCGGTGGAACTGTTAGACTAGAAGCACTTCAATATGGGATGCGTAAAGGTCTACAGCTTGTTTTTGAGGACACAGGACCTGGAATACGAGATATTGACTTGGCACTCAAAGATGGTTACACCACTGGTAGTGGACTGGGTATGGGGCTGAGCGGTACAAAGCGACTGGTGAACGAATTTGATATTGTCTCCCGTGTTGGTGAGGGTACCCGCGTCACAATTAGAAAGTGGAAATAACTAGATGATCACACAAACCCTCGCCCTACGAGTTCTTGAGCCAAGTCAAGCAGGTGAAGCGCGACGGAGTGCGATCGCCCTAGCAATGAGTCTTGGTTTTAACGAAACTGAGCGAGGAAAAGTTGGTATTGTGGTGACGGAAATTGCAAATAACCTTGTGCAACATGCCAAGGACGGGTTACTGTTGCTACAAGTCATTGCCAAACACAACATTCAGGGTCTGGAAATCCTGGGATTGGACACTGGACCCGGGATAAGCAATATCAGCGAGTATATACGTGACGGGTTTTCGACAAGGGGAACTCCGGGAAATGGATTAGGAGCTATCAGCCGTCTTTCTAGTTTTTTTGATATTTATTCGATTCCGAATATGGGGACAGCCATCCTTTGTCACCTCTGGGCTAGTCCCATACCCAAAAGTTTATGCTCAAATCATCTGGAGTTAGGAGTAGTGTGCCTGCCAAAAGCGGGAGAAGAAGTTTCGGGCGATGCTTGGGCGTGCGAAATCAGTCAAGAGCGCAGTTTAGTACTCGTTGCTGATGGATTAGGTCATGGACCATTAGCTGCCGAAGCATCAACAAAAGCTGTGAGAGTGTTTGCGGAAAATATCCATCGCAGTCCTCAAGAAATTATAGCAGCAGCGCATCAAGCTTTACGAAGTACACGGGGAGCAGCAGTGGCGATCGCAGAAATCAACTTTGCAGATCAATCTCTTCGCTTCGCAGGGGTGGGTAACATAGCTGGCTCCATTTTTTGGTCTGGAGGTAAATACAATCTGGTTTCCTACAATGGAACAGTCGGGTGTGAAGTTCGCAAGATTAATGAGTTTAGGCACCAATGGTATCCTGGTGGACTTTTGATTATGCATTCCGATGGTTTAGGAACCCAATGGCGATTAGAACGCTATCCAAATCTCATCCATAAACATCCCAGTTTAATTGCTGGCGTTTTATACCGAGATTTTTACCGACTTCGCGATGATGTCACCGTGCTGGTTATCCGTGAGAATACATTGCCATGAGTACAATTCTCCTCACCTTGGAAATTCGCTACGAGCGAGATGTCGTCTTAACTCGGAAAATGGCACGCGAGGTTGCTCAAGCTTTGGGATTTGATACCCAAGATCAGGCACGTCTTGCCACTGCTGTGTCAGAAATTGCTCGAAATGCGTTTGTATATGCTAACGGGGGAAGCGTTGAATTTTCAGTAGATGACGAATCTCCTCAGAATTTCTGGATTAGCATATCAGACAAAGGTCCTGGCATTGCCAACTTGAAAGCGATTTTAGATGGGCAATTCACATCTACAACTGGGATGGGATTAGGAATTATCGGTGCTCGACGGCTGATGGATACGTTTAATATAGAGTCGATATCGAACCAGGGCACTCAAGTTTTGATGGGGAAGAGTTTGCCCAAGCGGCTTGCGAAACTGACACCCCAACGCTTACAACAGATTCAAGATGAGTTAGCAAATCGATCGCCGCAAAATCCGTTTGAGGAAATTCAGCGCCAAAACCAAGAACTCCTCGGCGCAATGGAAGAACTACGCAACCGTGAGGAGCAGTTAATTCATCTTAACAGCGAGCTAGAAGATACAAATCGCGGTGTCGTAGCTTTGTATGCCGAACTTGATGAAAAAGCTGATTTTCTACAACGAGCAAATGAACTCAAGACTCGATTTCTTTCAAATATGAGTCATGAGTTTCGCACCCCCCTGAACTCGATTATCTCTTTGTCTCGGATTTTGCTAGAGCGGATGGATGGTGATTTAACAAGCGAGCAAGACAAACAAGTCAGGTTCATTCAAAAAGGTGCACAGAGTCTGTTGGATTTAGTCAACGACCTTTTGGACTTAGCAAAAGTAGAAGCTGGAAAAACAGTTGTCCATTCCAGCCAGTTTGAAGTTAGCGATTTGTTCGCTACTTTGAGAGGAATGCTCCGTCCCCTGCTTGCTCATAACTCCTCCGTGGCGCTGGTTTTAGAGGAACCTGTTGGCATTCCAACCCTTTACACTGATGAAGGTAAAGTTGCCCAAATTATCAGAAATTTCATCTCTAATGGGCTAAAGTATACCGAGCAAGGTGAAGTCCGAGTTGCAGCAATCATGACAGGTCACACCGTGACTTTCTCAGTAGCTGATACAGGTATCGGAATTGCACCACAGGATCAAAAGCGGATTTTTGAGGAATTTATTCAAATAGAGTCTAAACTCGCAAAAAAAGTCAAAGGAACAGGTTTGGGACTACCACTCTCGCGCAAGCTAGCAGAATTGTTAGGAGGAAGCGTCTGGGTTAATAGTGAATTCGGCAAAGGCTCAACGTTTTTTGCTTCTATCCCTCTGCTTTTTCCTGATTCTACCGAGGCTTCCTCAATGTCACAACCAACTTGGCAAATTGACCCGAGTCGCCAGCCGATCCTAGTTGTGGAAGACAATCCTCAAACCATTTTTACCTACGAAAAGTATTTTTACTCTTCTAATTATCAGATGATTTCGGCACGAACACTATTCCTTGCAAACCAGGCACTAAAAGTGCATAAGCCAGTGGCCATCATCCTGGATATTTTACTAGAAGGAGAAAACTCTTGGGCATTTTTAGCTGAAACAAAGAGCAATGCAGCAACTCGAAACATACCAATTATTGTCAGCACTGTTGTTGATAATCAGAAACAGGCGATCGCTCAAGGAGCTGATGCCTTCTTAATTAAACCTGTAGATAGATTATTACTGCTGGATAAACTCAATACACTGGTCAAACAAGGCAAGCAACAAAAACTCTTACTCATTGACGACGACTCAACATCTCGGTACGTGTTAAAGCAACTTTTAGCTACAACTTATCTGGAGATTATTGAAGCAGCGGATGGACATGAGGGCATTCGTTTAGCTCAAGTGGAAAATCCTTCTTGTATTCTCTTAGACCTAACTATGCCAGATTTTAATGGCATGGAAGTTCTAGAACAGTTAAAAAGTCATCCTGCAACTTGCACTATTCCCGTAATTGTCAATAGTTCAAAACAGCTGGAAGCCGAAGAAGAAAAATATTTGGCTGAACGTACTGTGGTCGTTCTTTCTAAGCAGACTCCTTCTGCGGAAGTCGCGATCACCCAACTACGAGAAGCCTTCACAAAAGCTGGGTTAATTTTAAATACCTAAAAAAACTATGTCCGAGCCGTTAGTTACTGTCTTACATATTGACGACAACGAAACCAATCGTTATGTTGTCGCTCGCGTGTTGCGAAACGCTGGCTTTGCAGTTGTAGAGGCAAACACGGGTGAGGTGGGGCTAAAGGCGATCGCTGAAGCTAAACCCGACTTAGTCATTTTGGATGTCCAGCTTCCTGATATTAGCGGCTTTGAAGTTTGTCATCAGATTAAATCTGACCCAGCTACCGCCACCCTTCCTGTGCTTCATCTATCTGCCCATTTTGTTGAAAGCCGCGACAAAGCTCAAGGATTAAATAGTGGTGCAGATGCTTACTTAGCACAACCCGTTGAGCCGATTGAGTTAATTGCTACGGTGAGAGCGTTACTGAGGATTCGGCGAGCTGAGGACTTAGCTTTATCTCGAGCGCAGGAGTGGCAAACAACTTTCGACTCGATTCGTGATGGCGTTGGGTTACTAGATAGCACTGGTCGATTCGTGCGCTGTAATAAAGCCATGAAGAAATTTTTGAGCAAACCGTTCAGCGACATCATCGGCACTCAGCATCAGGAACTGATGCTTTCGGCACTATCTGGCTGTCAGATCAATCCCTTCCTTCGTGTTCAAGAAACTCTACATCGTGAAAGCTTGGTTATTCACACTGGGGGACAGTGGTTTACAGTTACAGTAGATCCTGTGCAAGATAAGCATAGATCATTTCTTGGTGCTGTATACATTTTAGCTGATATCACAGCCCGCAAGCAAGCAGAAATAGCTTTGCGAGCAAGCGAAGAACGCTCCCGTCTGCTGTTGGAAAACGTCAAGGATTACGCAATTTTGTTCTTTGATACACAGTGGCGGATTACTGGGTGGAGTTTCGGAGCACAGAGTATTTTAGGCTATCAAGAATCAGAAATATTGGGACAATCCGCGTCATGCATTTTTACACCAGAAGACTTGCAGAAGGGGATAGACAAACAAGAACTGGCAAAAGCAGTGAGTGAAGGACGGGCTGAGGATGAACGTTGGCATATAAGGAAGGACGGCAGCCGTTTTTGGGCAAGTGGCATCGTCACACCCTTACGAGATGAGACTGGAAAGCTACGGGGTTACTGCAAGATTTTACGTGATTTTACGGAAAGAAAACGGCTTGAAGACGAACAAACTCGACTACTTGAGCGTGAGCAAGAGGCGCGAAGTGCAGCCGAAGCCGCCAATCGTATGAAGGATGAATTCTTGGCAACTGTTTCCCACGAACTACGCTCTCCCCTAAATGCGATGCTGGGATGGATAAAGTTACTTAATACTCGCAGCTTTGACGCAGCCACAACCACACGCGCAATGGAGACAATCGAGCGCAGTGCTAAGTCACAAGCCCAGCTGGTAGAAGATTTGCTGGATGTTTCTCGTATTATTCAGGGTAAGCTGCGGTTGAATGTTCGTCCCATTGAACTGGTTGGGGTGATCGAGGCAGCGCTGGAAACAGTTCGTCCAGCTGCTGACGCCAAAGAAATTCAGCTGCAATGGGTCTTTGATCCAGCTGCTGGTTTAGTAGCGGGTGACTCTGACCGTTTGCAGCAAGTTGTTTGGAATTTATTATCTAATGCAATAAAGTTTACTTCTAAAGGAGGACTGGTTCAAGTTCGGTTAGAATGTGTGAACTCTTATGTTGAAATTACGGTGACGGATACAGGGCGGGGTATCAGTCCTGATTTTGTGCCTTATGTGTTCGAGCGCTTTCGACAGGCGGATAGTTCCACAACCCGCATCTACAGCGGATTAGGACTGGGATTAGCTATTGTGCGTCACCTGGTAGAGTTGCATGGTGGAACTGTTCATGCAGAAAGTCTTGGTGAAGGACAAGGAGCAACCTTTACAGTTCAGTTGCCACTTGTTAAACAAAGCAAGATAGTAGGGGAGTTGTGGAGCAGCGAAGAAAATAATTCTGCCTCTTTAATAATGTGTAGTTCCACACCTGTGCCCATACTTGATGGAGTACGAATACTAGTAGTTGACGATGAACCTGATACGCGAGATTTTCTCGTCGCTGCGATAGAAATGTGTGGGGCGCAAGCAATTGCAGCTTCATCAGCAATTGAAGCAATTCGAGTGATCTTGCAACAAAAATTGGATATTTTGGTAAGCGACATTGGTATGCCAGGAGAAGACGGCTACACCTTAATACGTAAAGTTCGTATGCTGCCTAAAGATCAAGGTGGGGAGATTCCAGCAGTCGCATTAACAGCTTATGCCAGAGCAGAAGACAGGACGCGATCGCTCTCGGAAGGATTTCAAATGCATTTGTCTAAGCCTGTAGATCCAGATGAGTTAACAACTGTTATTGCGAGCCTAGTGAAAAAAAATATTTGACTAAAATTATATATATTACTGGATTTAGGAACTCTCAAATCAAATGCCCTACAAACTATTTCTTAAAAAATTTATTTATTCGTGGCAAAAATCGTTACGTCCCACTATGGGACGTATTGTTGCTAGAGTCGTGGTAACGATTTGTCTAACTGTTGGGATGTTGGGCATCTTGGGAAGCAATGCTTCTATGAGTTATGCTCAAGCTGCTTTTGCAACTTCTGTAGTTAATACTCAAAGTACTACCAGCCACATCCAGAATCAATATGTAACTGTATATCGCAGTCCCGACTGTACCTGTTGTGGTGGGTGGATTGACCACTTAAAAGGAAATGGTTTTAAAATTAAAGACATTCGCACACCTGACATTGAGGCTGTTAAACAAAAGTACAATGTGCCGGATAACTTGACATCTTGCCACACAGCAATTGTTAATGGATATGTTATAGAAGGACATGTACCAGCACAAGATATTAAACGACTGTTGCAAGAAAAGCCAAACGTGCTCGGCTTATCTGTGCCCCAAATGCCCGTAGGCACTCCTGGGATGGAGATGGGGAATCAAAAAGATCCATTTAATGTGCTTGCCTTTGATAACAAAAGCAGAGTTGCAGTATTTAATGAGTATTGAAGTTCACTGAAAATACTAGAGAAATCGAATCACAAAATATCTAGTAAGTGCCTGAAGTGTCTTCCAAAGGGAAGAAAGAAGCGACAAACCTGCCACAAGATGGAAGCTGAGAAGCTCTATGGTCAATTAAGATGATAAATTAATATTTTATTCATTAACCATAAGCTACACCCTATGAATCGTTCCGCGTGCCTTATCTTTAATCCAGTTGCTGGTCAAGGAGACTCAGATCAAGATTTGGCAAGTATTCGGGCAATATTAGAGCCAGAAATTGAGCTGGATATTCAACTGACAACTAAAGAAATCGGCGCAGAACAACTAGCCCGTGCAGCGGTTAAGCGGGGTGTAGATACGATTATTGCCTCGGGAGGAGATGGAACTCTCTCTGCAGCCGCAGGCGCTGTCGTGGGTAGCAATATTCCGTTTGGCATTATTTCACGGGGAACAGCAAACGCCTTTGCCACAGCATTGGGAATTCCTGACACGATCGATGGTGCGTGTAAAGTCATTTTGGGGGGAGTCACTCGGACTGTTGATGCAGCCGATTGTAACGGTAGTCCGATGCTATTGCTGACAGGTATTGGCTTTGAAGCAGAAACCGTAGAAAAAGCAGACCGACAAGCAAAAAATCGGCTTGGTGTTCTAGCATATATTCTTGCAGGACTTCAAGAACTGCGGAATTTTGAGAACTTTGATGTGGAAATTGAGACAGAAGAAAAAGTAATCAAAACTTCTGCAGGTTCAGTTACAGTCGCAAATGTAGCTCCTCCCTCTTCAATCTTGGCTCAGGGACCAGCAGGAATCATCGCAGATGATGGTTTGCTAGATCTAACAATAGTGGCTCCGGTGAATAAGGCGGGGGCGATCGCTGCAGCCTTTCATCTGTTTCAATCTGCTTCTGTGGGCAATGCAGCCGAGCGAAGTGACATTGGTTACTTGCGAGCCAAACAATTCAAAATCACAACTGATCCTGTGCAAAAAATTGTTGTCGATGGAGAGCTTTTAGGAACAACTCCCGTAGAAATTCGCTGCATCCCGGCAGGTTTGAAAGTCTTTGTACCGTCAATCGAAGAAGAAGAACCTACAGAGAAACTGGAGGGACTACCAAATTTGATAATTGAGGAGAAACAACCTGCTTCTGATTAAAATCAGAAATGTATTTAGGAGAAACTTGCGTTGAAACTCGTATCCGATCCGGCAATTGCCGACAAAATTCGCAAGATGAAGCAGCGAGTGCGGTGGCAAGACCCTGCAATTATGGAAAGGGGAATTGACCAAACTCAGCTCGTATTAGACGATAAAAGATCTGACGAAGCAGAATTCTCGTTTTTGGTTGTGGGTGATAGCGGTTCCGGGGCACACCCAGGACATAATCCTCAGCGACAAGTAGCCAAACTGATGCAACCCCATCAGCAAGAATGCAGTTTTATGTTGCATACAGGTGATGTTGTCTATCTGGTGGGGTCAAGCGAGTATTACCAGAAAAACTTTATCAAACCTTACCGAGAGTTTCTTCTGGGGGGAGAGGACTACCGGCGCATTGCTTATGACCAGATGATTTTCAAACAACCAATCCTACCCGTACCAGGAAATCACGATTACTATGACTTGCCACTTATCTTTGGCTTGGCATCCTTGGCAACAATGCCAGTACGTCACTTATTTCCATCAAAGCTAAACTTTGATGTTGGTGGTCATGGTTCATGGAAAGGTGACGCTTATGCAAAGGCGTTTCTGGATTACCTCAAAGCATTTATGCTTCCAGGAGATTTAGCTCGTCACCTAGACGAACATTACACCGCAAAAACAGATACAGGGCGCTGTCTGCGCTATGAGCCAGGGCGCTTTACCCGCCTTCCCAATCGTTACTATAGTTTCCGCTACGGTGGAATTGACTTCTTTGCATTAGATTCCAATACGTTTAATGCTCCGCTTCCCATACCCACAACCCAAGAAGGAGACGCTTCTCGCCAGCAATTGGAGAAGCGCCGTGATGAACTGGAACGGCAGAAGATGCAATTTATGGAGGAATCAGCAAAACTGAATCCGGATAACCACAGCGAAGCTGAGCAACTAGATGATATGCAGCATCAGGTATCACAAATTGAGGAAATGATTGTTGATATTGATAAGCAATTAACCTCGGACGAAAAAACGGTCACCGATATCGACCAGCTCGAATGGCTCAAGCACAGACTGATTAAATCTTGGAATACCGCAGATGTGCGAGGACGAATCATTTATTTCCATCATCCTCCCTACGTAAGTGAAGCAACAAAATGGGAGCAGTCACAGACCTTGGCAGTGCGCGATCGCCTGCGTGATGTCCTAAGCGCAGTTGCTAAAGTTGTAGGTTCCAACAGAGGCGTAGGCGCTTCGCCTTCCCGCAGGGATCGTCCGCTAGTCGATTTAGTCTTGAACGGTCATGCTCACTGCTTGGAACATCTTGAAACCGTGGACATGGGAAGTGCTGATTCTGGTATTCATTGGATTGTCTGCGGTGGGAGTGGCCATAGCCTGCGACGACAGCGGAGTGAGGGACCAGATTTGATGGAAAACCAAAAGTTAGTGGCGCATTCTCGCCTGTTTGTTGGTCGAAACGGGCATGGCTCTCAAAAGCGAAGACCTTACTCATGTCTGCGTATTGATGTTAAGGAAGGTTCCACACCCAAGTTTATTGTCCGCCCCTTAGTTGCTGAATGGTATCAGCGAGAGTGGCACAATTACGAAATGCAGTCATTTCAGATTTGACTTGGGTGCAAGACCTATCTCAACGATACTGCATTGCCTCCTGAGAATTACTTAGAAATGAACCGCACCAGAGCGAATTTGCGGTGTGGATTTTCCCCCCGCAAAGTTCGCGGTGGACGCAGAGGAAATACAGGAGCTTTTAGCGGCGAGGGTGCTCAATGTCACCAAAGCCTCGCAATCTCCTTCCTTGAGAGTCACCAGTAAAGACATCAGCTTTACGGACTTCATTGGAGAACTTCAAGCCAATTCTGCTCTCCAGGTTCGCGACCGACACCTGGAAGTTATTGAATTGACCAACAGGTAGAAGCTCAAAGGGAATATTCTGAACGAATTTCTCCTGACTGACAACGTAGGCGCTAGAAGAAAGCTTGCGCTGTTTGTCTACTACTACAACAACCTTCCAGAAAAATTGTGGAACTTGAACTTTGCGATGAACTGGATCAGTTTGTTGGAAGATGGGACCTGTGAAAACAGTTGCTAGGAGATCATCTTGATCGGTGTTTGTGAGGATGAAGTTTTCTAGCCCCTGCCACAGCTGCTGTGATTGGTTGAACTGAAAGTATTGGGGAGAGCAATTTGTGAAGTGGAACGTGTCGCTGTTGGCTATCTTTGCCTCGCTTTGTTGTCCCCAAATTGGATCTTGTCTGCGGACGAGATGACCTCGATCAAAAAAGTTGCCTCCAGGTTCATTGCTGTAAAAGTCGTTTCCTACTTGCATCTCCAAGGAGATACGGGGGTCAAAAAACCATTCGTCATCGCTGCGGTCCAATCCAACCCACTGTCTGCCATCAATATTAACAGCAGTGTGGAAGGCTAAGCGACGAGTTTCACACATGACAATTGAGAAGTGCGTGTAGCGGAGGATGTTGTCCTGTGTGCCTTCTACCTGTGCAACTGGACCAAAGGCTAAAGCTGCTGGTGTCAATTCTGGTAGTGGAATAGTGACCCCAAGAAAATCAGGATTATAACCTTTGCGACCTTCATAGTGACTCAGTGGGCGAACACTTCCGCCAGAACTTCTAGTACCGGATCTAAGAGAATTTATGCTCTGGGGTTGGATGAGAGTCTCTCCAACTGGGGCAGGAGTACTGATTGTTGAAGTGACCACGCTTTCGCGGGGAGTCGTATTCGGAAATATGCGGATACCCTTAGCGTCTTCAAGGAAAGCTTGAACCAACTGGGAGGCGGAATTCTCCTGTTGAGTTTGGATTTTGTTTACTTGATCCAGAATTTTGCTTGTCCGAACACCCTCATTCGCAATCCATTTTATTTGATTTTCATTTAGATTTTCTGCCTCTTCCTTGGCTACCCACTCGCCGTTAGTCAGTTGAATTTCTTCAACCCCTTCATGGGTGCGAGTTTCTACTACACTTCTATGGTGAATGGCAACCACCTGCCAGTTATCGTTGAGAGCCGGGGAACCGGAAGATCCAGGAGCCGTGTCGCTGGCATACCAGAGAAAATTGTCTTTAAGGGCATCCTGGTTATCACCAATCTTAAGGACTTTGTTTTCCCGAATAGCAATTTGCTTAAGTTGACCATCCGGGTGTTGGATGACGGTGACGAATTCTAATGGTTCTACCTTGTGAAGCGTAGGATCGAGACGCAAAAACCCGTAATCTGCCAGTTGAGCTTCTCCATCATCCGAGGTTTCAGCAACGGCGACTAGGGTAAAATCAAGCTCAGGATCGGTGATGAATCCTTCACCAGGAGTCAGATCAAAAGCTTTCCCTTGATAAATTTTACCGCTAATGTCCATCTCGTAGCCAAACTGGGCTGATGCTAGCATTGCTGCATCAACAGATTTAATCACATGATGATTTGTAATCAGCAGGCGAGGAGATACCAGAAAGCCAGTCCCCCAGCTTCCATTTGAGCCAAACGAATTTCCAACCCAAATCCGGCAAACTGCACGGGCCGCTAGCGTCCCCTTTTGGAGGAAGTTAACGGGCAGCAGGTCATTACGCCCAAGAATACGCTCTAGGTCAAAGGAGGATACTCCAGAACCACTCGCCGCGATGTTCCCGATTCGCCTGGATAAAATTGTTACAGGATCGGCTCTGCGATAATCCGGAGGCTTGACGCTACGCGTATCGCGCTGCTCTATGTTGGACAACAAAGTTTCCTGGCTTGTGGAAACTTCCTGGTTCCGCAAATACTTTAGCTTGTCGAGAAAGTCGAGAGCGTAGGTTACTGTCTTAACAGACATAAATTTTTAAGACTCCATAAAGCTGACTTGTTTATAACCTCTGAATAAAAATTTGAAATCAATTTCAGATTGATTTTTTCTACAATTTTAGATATAGGATTTACGCACGAGTCACGAAAGAACAAGACTGTAAGATTGCTTCGTTACGTCGCAATTAGGTTGATTTTTATTTGCCTATATAAAGTTTACGTGTTACTACTGAATAATAGTCATCCTTTTAGGGCTTAGGCAAAAATCGCCAAAAAGCTTAATTTATCGTATCTCCTGCACAGACGCTGCGCGTTAGCCCTCTGGGCGTGCGCCCTTGGCGCATACCGGCTTACTGAGATCTTGCACCTCGACCTGAGTACGCCTTGAACTTCAGTTCAAGGCTTATAGCCAAAGTCCGTTAAAACTGATATCTTGCACCATTCTCAATTATCCATACTGCCAGCCATTGACAGCAAGGTCTAAACCATTTTTGCGAGCCAATTGTCGAAGTCGTTTCATCTGGAGTAACAATTTCACAAGTACTAAATGTGGAAACAAATTTTCCAATGCGATACGCCCTTGGCGTCTGCGCTCCGCGCAATCGCTGCCAATTCACCCCAATCAGGTAGACCAGTATAATCTGACCATAAGTATG
>NZ_JCACKO010000026.1:0-60116 GCF_059505445.1 Brasilonema angustatum
TAGTTATGTACGGGCTGATTACCGTGATTCACTAAGCAACGAATCGCACTTCCCTGAACTTTGAACTTTCTGCGGCAAGCGGAGGCAGTGCTCGGCTAGAGTTCCCCGACTTGTAAACGCCGGAGGGCGGTTCGGGGGTCGCAGTCTTGGCGGTGAGCCTCGATTGCGAACCCCCGAACCCGGAGGGCTTCCCGCTTTCTTAGCACCTGCCTTTGATACGCTACTTCGGAATTAGCCTGTCTGGGCGTCACAATCAGGTGGGTCATCAACCAATATAAGTCTACAACGTTGACTAGTTTTATTCCGGAGAGATTGACAACTCCGCGCTAACGCGCCGCTCCGCTAACATGCATCTTTTCTCTGTCTTTCCTACAAAAAGAATTTTTCAAAGATGCAATCGTCGCCGTCCGCCGCCTCTCCCCGCGCTAAACGGAGTATCGCTATAGCGGGGGACTTACGGCGACAAGTTAAAAGAGAATTTTACGAGGAAACATTAGTCACTCGAAACAATTATCCTCAGTCTTCACTCACGCCCGTTGAGATTACGCCAAAGGTTAAGAAGTTGCAACAAAACTTTACTAAATTTAACTGACAAATCAGATAGAGCAATCTGCTACGTTGAGGAAAACAGTTTTTTCTAAGCTTTCAATAAAGATTCTGCTCCATCAATCCAAACTTCGGTACCAGTGATATGACTCGAAGCGTCTGAGGCTAAAAACAGAACCAGTTGTGCCACCTGCTGTGACGTTCCTGGTTTACCATCAGTTAAGGGAATTTTTCCTTCAGGAAATTCAACAGGTTCTCGAAGGCCTTCTAAATCTCGTTTTTTAGTGTTATCGTCAACACTTGTATCAATAGCACCAGGACAAATAACATTAACACGAATACGGTTTTGAGCTAGCTCCAAAGCTAGCATTTTTGTCAAGGCTACTTGTGCTGCTTTTGTACAACAATAAGCAGTAGCGCCACTATTGCTAAACATACGCGTACCGTTCACAGATGAGGTAACAATCACAGAGCCGCCCTGCTTTTTCAAGTAAGGCACTGCGTATTTTATTGTGAGAAATGTTCCTGTTAAATTAACATTGATTGTTTTATCCCACTCTTCGGGTGCCAGTTCGTCAATAGGTGCCCATACACCATTAATACCAGCGTTAGCAAAGACGATATCCAAGCGTCCCCACTTATCTACAACTTGTTGGGTGGCTTGTTGCATTTCTTGTGGATCAGAAACATCAGCAACTAGCGCTATTGCTTCACCATTAGACTGGCGAATTTCAGCGACGGTTTTTTCTAGTTCGTCCTTTGTATGACCTAGAGCAGCAACTTTTGCACCTTCTTGAGCAAATAACTTTGCTGTTGCTTTAGCCATACCTGAACCTGCTCCAGTGATCAGTGCTACTTTGTTAGCTAGTTGCATAAACAGAATTTTTATTTTTTAACTAATAGCTGTTTTACAAAAATTTACATTTTAATTCATACCGCTAGTGGCATAAAAGTTTTATCTGTCTAATTGGATAAATAATCAGTCATAGAAAATCAGCTAAGGAGGAACCACAAAAATAAAATACCAGCCGTCAGACAAGTGATTTCTCGACATCAACGCCTTACCATTAAACACGGCTGGTATTTTATTTCCACGTAAAAGCTTAAGTAGATGTTGGTTGACTACCAAAAAAAGTAGTTTCCACCACCTTGAAAACGCTAGTCTCAATGTCAAGGAAGGTCAAGTGCAAGTACCAAAACACCAGATTTACTCACAGCCGAAGAACCACGATTATAGTTAACAGTTCCTGGAATGACTAGGACGATATCACCTTGACCTGCCCCAGAAGCAGTGGTTGTAGCTGTAGGATTGTTTCCAGTTCCTACTGCTTGAGCATAACCCAAACCAAGTGCGTAACTGCCACCCCAAGGCAGGGGGTTGGCGGTCGTGTAACCAATACTTTTGGTGGAGGTTGTGGTACCAGTCGCTACTGCCGTAGTACCCACTGCGGCTCCAGCACCTCCTCCTAGAATGTCAGTAAATTCAGAAATCGGTTCCAAATGGCTTAAATCAGAAATAATCATACTAGAAACTACCTGGGTTGATTTATGTTTCTGCTCAAAATGTATCTCTTTTTACGTCAAGTTAATAACTTAGTTAATATTTTTTTATGTTGAAAACCTTAAAGATTCGGTGAAATATTAAATGATTAGGACTTACGCACTGTACAAAAAGGGCATCATGTGTGTAGTATAATTTGCTCATTCCAGACTTTTGACAATTACCGCCAGATGGTTGGCGAACGCGCTTAAGATCATCGAAAAATCAGGTTTGAATGCCCCAAAGCCATACCCTTATATTTGGTATTTTCTGTCAATCTGTAAGTCCTAGTTATGCTGACTAATTTCTGCGATCAAATATAAAAATCGACACCACTGATCCGGTGTTAGGACAAAAGTAGATGTGTTACAAGACAAGAGACTGTATCGCTTAACCGCAGCGTGAGTAACCAAACTCCATGTCGGGTGCGATTCCCGACAGTTACATCAACCAATTAATGAGGCATAATTATGCTGAGAAGGGATGAAATAGCAGAGATATCATCAGTAGTCTTAGGTGTGTTCGGTTCAATTTCAATTGCCGTCGGGGTTGCCACTAGCGCAGCTGGAATAGTAGGTATTGCTGCAAACAGAGTAGCCAAACTTTGGGAAGATCAGCAACCAGTGTTACAAAACATTTTATTCGCTGGCACAGGTGCAATTGGGGGCGGAATGATGATGGTGGGGACATCAATGGCGATCGCTGATAATTTCCGATCAAGAACTCAGCAACAGCTCATTACCTTCAGCGATGTTCCTCCAGCAAAATTAACGGTTCCGATTGGGTGCACTGGTTGCAAGTATTTCAGTGGCGAGAAACTATTGCCGTGCGCGGTGCATCCTGAGTTGAAAGAGAATTGCACAGATCATGAACCTGTTACGAATTCGCATAAATAGAGAAAAGCGGCTCGCTGCTGGAAATATTTTCAACAGCGAGGTGCCAATGCCCACCAAAGCAGAAAACTGCTGTCATGAAGAGTTATCGCCCCACGCTCTACCGTACTCCGCTCAGTGGCTGGAGGATGTCAATTATCCAGATTTTTTTATGAGGTAGGGAACAGGCAACAGGCAACAGGCAACAGGCAACAGGCAACAGGCAACACAAAGTTTACCTAGCTTAGCAAAAATCAAATATGAGTCCTATATGTAGAAAAGGAATAGGATTACTCCTCATCGTCATATTTTTCTAAAGAAGTCATAGCCGTACCTAGGGAATGATGATTTTTTTGATTTTTTGCATAGGAAACAGCTTGTTCTAACTGCTTGCTACCTAACGACAAGACACCATATCCTCGTTGCCAGCTAAAGGAAATAGAATTTATAGAGTTTTCGGACAGCCGATAATTTTTATTTAATAAATGGGCGCTACTACCTTTAATATTTTTGACAAATTCAGCGATGGATAAACTAGGAGGGATTGAAGCAATTAAATGAATATGGTCTTCGATGCCGCCGATAGCGTGAATGATACAATTAAGATTATCTGATTTGTGAATAATGTAATTATAAAGTTCCGTTTCTCTATCAGGTGTAATTAAAGGCTGGCGTTCTTTCGTTGCCCAAACGAGATGATAATAAATGCGCCAAAAAGCCATAAAATGATTTGGAAATTGATGGTTTCAGAGATATTTTTTCGATTTTACTCGCTGGTTAGGGAATTGTCGCTGTGATACCGGCATTGAGCAATCATTTTATTCCACGTCCGTCGGTGAATTAATTCCAGGGCTGTATAGTATAATCACGCGTCCGCCTGGGATTCAAATCCCAGGCTCATAAGCAAAGTCCGTTAAAACTGATATCCTGCACCATTCTCAATAATCGGGAGGCTGAGCCTCCCAACCCTCGTTCCCAGGCTGAGCCTGGGAACGAGATATCGAGGCTCTGCCTCGTTGTTGATACTGGTGCAAGATCTGAGCGCCTATGAGCCTGCGAATTAATTCGCAGGCGGACGTGGAATAAAATCTTACAATCTCCCCTCACACTCGCTGACGAGTCTTTGACACTCAAAGCATGAGTCTTTAACACTCAAAGCACGAGTCCTTAACACTCGCCCACGAGTCTTTACCTCTGCGGAGGACAAAATCGCTGCACTTTCAGAGGAAGTCGCTGACATGTCTGTTGAAATGTTCGCGGATTGAGTCGCCACCAAGCAAATAATCCTAAACTTGTACCACCCACAAGCAAAACCAATAATCCCGCAAGCAACAACCACCACTTTTTCTTCTTTTGATGTTTCCCAGGAGTTTGGGTTTCGTCTGTTAGCGGTGGTTGTGAAACAAGCAACTCCAGAAGCGCTTGAGAACTTGGTGTCAACTCAGATTGTTGTTCTTGTTCTTGTTGTTCTGGTACTATAACTTCTACAGGTCGCAGGCCGCTAAGCAATGAAGCTATAGGATCTGGGGAAACACGACAATGGGTCAGAACCACTGAGATATTATCCTGAGCATTTTTCTCATTTGCCAATGAAATCCATTGACGGACAGCATCTTCCAAGGAAAGTTCACCTTGCAGAACAGGTACAGCGTAGTTCCGCCAAGAATTTTCTACCAAGTCATTGTCGCTCAAACCATCAGAACACAACAGTAATATACCGTCTTCTTCTAAAACAAATTGCTGAATCACAGGACGCAGAAATTCACCATCTTTTGTGCCTAATCCTTGACTCAAGGAAGTTGCCTCGGGGCGTTGCAGTGCTTTTCGATACAGGGTACGAGCAGAACGGACTTCCCGCCCTGCGACATCATCATCTACTGTTAAAAGCTGACAGTAGTCGCGTGTTATCCAGTAAGCACGGCTATCACCCACATGAGTTAAATAAAGTTCATGTGTATTTTGTGACTCATTACCAGAGAGACTTTTGATAATTTGCGGTAATTGCACTGCCATCACAAGGGTTGTACCCATGCGTTCGGTGCCTTCGCGTTTTTGCTGATTATTGCAGTTGCAAATCACATTATTGACAATTCGCAAACTTGCCTCTATTTGTTTTTGAATTAAGTCCGGCGGTAAGATGTCTGCTTGTTCTTTCATCTCTGTGAGTAAGGCGCGAAGTTGCAATTTTAGAGATTGCACTGCTAGCAGACTTGCAACCTCGCCGCCTTGATGTCCACCAATACCATCACAAACAATAGACACTTGTGGTAATAATAAATCATCTGGATCAGCAGCGTCACTAGGGTAGCAAGCGTCTTCATTTTGCGTTTGTTGTGAACCTGAATCTGTTGATCCTGCCACCTTTAGGGTTAATGGCAAATCTGCTGCACATGATAGGAGTAAAATATTGAGTTGAGTAGCAATAGAGTCTAAATTTGCTTCTTCACTACGCATCTGCTGGACTATGTTGTTCAACTCTTGTGCTACTGGTGTTTTTGCAGCAGCGATCCAAGGTTGCCAACATTTTCCCAACTGCTGTAAAGACACGTCATCAGGCGTTTCTACAAGTTCCAACAGTCGCACGCACCAACCTTGCACGCGCAAATTATCTGGAATCAGCAAACTGCCAGCGACTCCCAACTCTGATAGTGGTCTCCACAGTTGGAGAATTTGGAAAAGCCAGTAAACTTGTCGTACTGCTTTTGCTTGCTCCCATGCGTCTGTTATTGCTGGGTAGAGATTTCCGGTTTCATCTATTGGCACATTTTCCAACAGGAGAATATTATCATAAGCCAACCCATATACCTGAGGAATATGTAATCTGTGTTGATATAATCGCAGATAAGACACAATTTCTTTGGAAAATTCTTCAGGGATGTCTGGCAATAGTTCTGGTTGAGTATCTAGCCAAATGTTCGAGCTAGTGACGTCATAGCGATGTCCAACTTTCCCTCCAGGTTGGATTTTGGCGGCTAATGAACCAGTTGCCCAAAGGTAACGGTGGACTAGGGGAGTTTGAGAACTTGTAGAAACACTATCTTCTATAGAATTCATGGCTTAAGTACAGCTTTGATTTATGCAATAAATTATCCGCTTTCGTTGAAATCATGCAAGTCGGAATTTTTCGAGAAATCGATGAGTTAATTTGGGAACATCCCAAATGTGTAAGTTATATAGGAATCCGGTTTAACTTGGTGAGACCAGTGCTACAGGAGGGTTTCCCTCCGTAGGCATCTGGCGAACCCGAAGGGTGAATTACTCGTAGAGAGAGGGAACAGGGAACAGGGAACAGGAAACTGTACCTAGCTTCGTCAAAAATCAAATCGGAATCCTATATCAAACTTCTATTAACCCAAGTTGCTAGTTATCAAAAAACGCCTGATTTTAAGTACAAGATCTCAATTAATAGTATTTTGCAATACTTCAAAAGGGAGTTTTCGTATGACTTATATACCGTTTCTAGGGACTAACTAGCAACTTACGTTATTATTCCTTGTCTACAGTCACGGTAACAAAGTGAAGCGCACCCTACTTTGAACATAACGCTTGCACTCCGTATACTTACTACACGGTTTAGTTAATTAAGTAAATTATGAGAAAAATTTTTGCTTTGCTTTGTTTTAGTCTAGGAATTGCTCTGGTTAACCTTACCTGTTCAGTTGCTCAAGCTCCTAACTTACCATCTGTACCTGTTCCAAACAACCCCAAGCAACTACCACCACAACAGCCACCATCTGTTGAGGAATTGCCAATACCACTGAAAGTTACAGACAGAAAAACGTGTCAAGTGACATACCAATGCTTGGGTTGGGATGAACAAATTTGGGGTGGCAAGGGTAAAAAAGGCGATAAACAAGCGCTATTAACATCAATTGATAACAGCTTACGTTATTTGCAAACCAACAAAGCAAATACAGTGTATCAAAATTACCCCATTACAGAAATTACGCTTGATCGCGTATTTCGTAGCTTAATACGTTTTCGTCAACTGGTTGTTGACTCCAAGTCTCCTGCACAATTGCAAGCAGCTGTCAATCGGGAATTTGTCTTTTACAAGTCGGTCGGTAATGACGGTAAGGGAACTGTTAAATTTACTGCTTACTACGAGCCGCTTTATACTGCCAGTCGCACGCCGACAGCAGTTTATAAATATCCCCTTTATGGACGCCCACTGGATTTCGATGGGTGGGCTAAACCGCACCCCAAACGGATTGATTTGGAAGGACAAGATGGCTTGCTAAAAGATCGAAGCCCGTTGCACGGTTTGGAGTTATTTTGGTTTCGCGATCGCTTTGAGGCGTATATGATACATATTCAGGGGTCTGCCCAACTCAAGCTTACCGATGGTACAAAAACCTCTGTTGGTTTTGCAGGTGGAACAGATTATCCTTGGACTAGTATCGGGCGGGCACTCATTAAAGATGGCAAACTGTCCCAAGAAAAAGTAACAATGCCAGCTATAGTTAAGTATTTCCACGAAAATCCTCAGGATTTAAATCAATACCTGCCACGCTGGGAACGCTTTATCTTTTTTAAGGAAACCAACGGTATGCTTCCTACTGGAAGTATAGATGTGCCAGTCACCGCAGAGAGGTCTATTGCTACAGATAAGTCTGTTATGCCTCCAGGGGCGGTAGCGCTGATTTACTCTTCATTTCCTTATCCCAAAAGAGGAGGAGGGTTGGAGTATCGTAAGGTAAGCCGTTTTGTACTTGATCAAGATACAGGAAGCGCCATCAAAGGTCCAGGACGGGTTGATTATTTTATGGGGACTGGCAACTTAGCGGGCGATCGTGCTGGTGTAACAGGTGGTAATGGAGAACTTTACTACTTACTACTCAAACAATGAAGGTGGGACTGTCAAACACTGGAAGGCTACGATAGACTGGAATTATGTTCTTTTGATTAAACATTTTTGTTGCTAATAGTCATCAAAATTTACTGTCAAAAATGAATTTTTGCTTTCTGGAAAGAGTCAATGCGTGAGTGTATCTAATCAAAAAAATGCATTGATGGTGTGAATCTATTGTCTAGGATGGCACTATGCCAAGTACTACTTTAATTTGGCTTTTGGCAGGGTCAGCTCTATGTTTGATGGAACTGTTTACGCCAACAGCTTTTGTTGCCTTGTTGATGGGAATTAGCGCCCTGGTTGTGGCGTTTCTGTCTCAAGCGATTTTGGGCAAGTTATGGCTACAAATTGTGGTTTGGCTGTTCCTTTCCACAATCCTAGTCGTACTTTCCCGTCGATATTTGACTTTACCACAACGCAGATCGAAAATTCAGCATGCAATTATAGCCGAAACTTTAACTGAGATTCCAGCCGGAAAACCAGGACGAGTGCTATACGAGGGAAATTCTTGGCGGGCACGTTGTGACGATGAAAAACTCAGTATCTCACCCAATCAAAGAGTTTACGTCACAGGACGCGAAGGGACGACTTTGATTGTAATGCCAGAAAATCTGTTGGACTCGTAATTCTCTGTGTTAAATCAGGGAACAGGGAACAGTGAACAGGGAACAGGGAATAGTGAAGGAGTCAGGAGTCAGGAGTCAGGAGTCAGGAGTCAGAAGTTGGAATTCTTTATTTTTTCCTTCTGAATACTGAATTCAGAATTGCTGAATTCTTCTTCAAACTGATAACTGATAACTGGTAACTGATAACTGATAACTGTTAAAAATTTGGAAAATTCATTATGGAACAGTTTTTTTTACTTGTTTTTCTCGCTCTAGGTGGTTCTGCCTTAGCTGGTTCTGCCAAAGTTGTGAATCAGGGAAATGAAGCCTTGGTGGAACGCTTAGGAAGCTATAACAAAAAGTTAGAACCAGGACTTAGTTTTCTCGTTCCCTTTTTTGATCGGGTTGTCTTCCGCGAAACTATCCGAGAAAAAGTTTTAGATATCCCGCCTCAACAATGCATCACCCGTGATAACGTGTCAATTACCGCTGATGCAGTGGTTTACTGGCGCATTATGGATATGGAGAAAGCCTACTACAAAGTGGAAAATCTCCAGGCGGCGATGGTTAATTTGGTGCTGACTCAAATTCGTGCCGAAATGGGCAAATTGGAATTGGATGAAACTTTTACCGCCCGTTCTCAAATTAATGAAATGTTATTGCATGACTTAGATATTGCAACTGATCCTTGGGGCGTGAAAGTGACGCGGGTGGAACTGCGCGATATTATCCCGTCACAAGCTGTTACGGAGTCGATGGAATTGCAAATGTCGGCGGAACGTCGTAAACGAGCAGCAATTTTAACTTCCGAAGGCGATCGCGAATCAGCCGTCAATAGCGCCAGAGGTAAAGCTGACGCCCAAGTTCTGGACGCAGAAGCCCGTCAAAAAGCGGTCATTTTGCAAGCAGAAGCAGAACAAAAAGCAATCATTCTCAAAGCACAAGCCGAACGCCAGCAGCAAGTTCTGAAGGCGCAGGCGATCGCCGAATCTGCAGATATCATTGCCCAAAAAATGAAAAATGATCCTGTTGCTTACCAAGCTTTAGAAGTTCTGCTTGCCTTGGGTTACATGGATATGGGCGCGACAATTGGCAAAAGCGATAGTAGCAAGGTTATGTTTATGGATCCGCGCACCATACCCGCTACCTTGGAAGGTATACGCTCGATTGTCTCAGAAGGTCAAACAACTGACTCAAATATTCCGTATACAGGGGAAGTGTCTCCAGGAAATAATAATAATCATCGCTCTAGCTAGAATGAGGCGAGTGGAGAGCAAGGGAGCAAGGGAGCAGGGGAGCAGGGAGAGAACTCTGAACCCTTGACTCTTGACTAATGACTAATGACTAATGACTAATCACCAGTTTGAGCTAATTGGCATTGAGTACACAAACCGAAAAATTCTAGAGTGTGGTAAAAAATCTTAAACTTGTGTGTAGACTGTAATTGACCCTCTAGGTCATGGACGGGACATTGATTAATCGGGATGGAAGCACCGCACTGTAGACAAGTCAGGTGGTGCTTGTCTTGCTGGGCTAAGTTGTAGAGGGCTTCACCGTTAGCCAATGTCCGCACTTGCACCAGACCTTCAAGTTTTAAGGATTCTAATGAGCGGTAAACTGTTGCCAGACCCATGCTTTGGTTACGGTTACGTAACTCGACATAAATATCTTGGGCGGAAATGCCTTGTTTAATGGTTTTAAGCAAGTTTAGAATACGCTCTTGACTGCGGGTGCGTACGGCTCTCATAGACAATTAGTATAGTAATAAAACGCCAATTCTATTTGAAAAAGTTTATTTGAAGGTATTCTCCTGCTTAACTTTTAGCTTAACTCTCATAACTTGTCCTCCTATTGTCGCCCAATTGGGACAGAAAGATATAGTATGAGCTTAGCAGTATTCAGCGAAAGCCAGTGCAAAGGAAGTATCTAGCCAAAATTTTTGTCACTCTGCGTCCTTCAGTTCTAGATCCAGCTGGAGTCGCAGTACAATCTGGGCTGAAGCAAATGGGATACGATGATGTTGAGCAGGTGCGGATTGGCAAGTACATTGAAGTCACTCTCATCTCAACCGATGAAGATACAGCCCGTCAGAACTTAGATCGGATGTGTGATCAAATGCTTGCAAATCCAGTCATAGAAAATTATCGCTTTGATTTAATAGAGGTTGAGTCACAGACGGGAGTGTATTAATCTGTTTTTTCAGAGTCACTAGTCCTTTGTCCTTCGTCCTTGGTTTTATAAGCTTCGAGGAATGACACATGTCTACTGGCTAATGACTTATGAACGCCAGATACCTCTGTCGGGAAACCCTCATCAAGTACTGGCTCCTAATAACTAATGACTAGTGACTAATAACATGAAATTTGGGGTTGTTGTTTTTCCGGGTTCTAATTGCGATCGCGACGTTGCTTATGTAACAAAAGACTTGCTGCAGCAACCAACTCGCATGATTTGGCATCAAGAAACTGATATTTCTGATGTGGATATCATGATTATACCAGGTGGGTTTAGCTACGGGGATTATTTACGCTGTGGTGCGATCGCCCGCTTTTCACCTGTTATGCAGCAAGTCGTTGAACACGCTCAAAAGGGCAAACTTGTTCTCGGTATTTGCAACGGTTTTCAAGTATTAACTGAGGCAGGGTTGTTACCAGGAGCGTTGGTGAAGAATCGGGATTTGCATTTTATATGCGATCGCGTTCCTGTGAAAGTCGAGCGCACAGACCTTCAGTGGACGCAAGGTTATCAAAAAGGTGAAATTATTACTTTGCCCATTGCTCACGGGGAAGGGCAATATTACGCAGATGAATCTACATTATCAGAGATTGAAAATAACGCTCAAGTCCTGTTTCGCTACGAGGGAGATAATCCCAACGGCTCAGTGAACAACATAGCCGGGATTTGCAACCGTCAAGGAAACGTGTTGGGAATGATGCCGCACCCAGAAAGAGCGTCTGACTCGATGCTGGGCGGTAGCGATGGGTTGAAGTTGTTCCAGGGGTTGTTGGAGAAAGTGGCGGCGTTGGTGTAGAAAGAGTGGGGACACAGAGTTGCTGTGTTCTTGTTTAGTCCATTAAAATGGACTTCGCCTATAAGCGGCGGGACTTATAGTCCTAGGCGGACGATAACGGAGTGAAAAAAAATGATTCTTTAAAATCTTTTACTGATTGTTGAATATTCTCTAATTCTTTTGAGAGCCTCTCAATTTCCTTTTGAGAATTTTGATAAGCTTCTCGCCATTCTGATGCCATTGCTTTGTATTTTTCCAATTCCGCTTCTGTTACAACATTTTGAGCAGATTTTTCTGCATCCTTTTTTTATTCTTGATTTTCTTTCTTTAACCCTTGCGCTACTTCTTGCCAAACTTCTGCTATAGCCTTGTACTTAGCTACTTCTTCTGGTGTTGTAGCGGTGTTGGCTTTTTTTCTCGTCAACGCTGGCTAGTTTTATTCGATGATGCCTTATCTCTACCAAATTCCCGCTCTTCAAATTTACGCCGAAAATTGGTAACTTCAAGTGCTGTTCACAGCGTTCATGCCCACTCACAGCCATAATTAAACTAGGAAGTAATTTAAGTATTATTTATGGAAGCTCATAGCGTGGGAAATAATAACAATGAAATACCACCATTACTCCCAGAGGCTGATAGAGAAGAGTTAGAAGGTGTTGTACAGGTGTTAGCCAACGTAACTAAGCTCCCTGTTGAAGTGGTTAAGCCACATTTTGATGCGTTGCTTTCGCAGTTGATGAAATCAAAACAGGAGCAACCATTTTACAAAACTGTAACGGCTGATGAGTGGATAACAGCTTTTCGGGAATGGGCACAGAGCCATAGGCGAGATACGCCCTTGCTATCAGAGTATGCTTTAAGTCGGGCAGGAATATACGATGATGACGAGGACGAAAATATTTAGGTGACTTATCTTGTAGATACAAACTTATTGCTACTAAGTGTGCAGCCACACCACCCAATGTATGCAGATACACTGAACGCAATCTCAACTTTACGAGCAGCAGGTGAAGACCTTTTTATTACCTCGCAAAATCTTATAGAGTTTTGGCGGAGTGCAACACGCCCTGCGCAAAGAAATGGCTTGGGCTTAACCACAGCCGAAGCCAGAACGGAACTGGAACGTTTAGAAGGATTGTTCTTGGTACTGCCAGATGTACCTGAGATTTATTTAGAGTGGAAGCGATTAATTTTACAGTATGGGGTAGTGGGGGTAAATGTCCATGATGCTAGGCTTGTAGCCTCAATGTTAGTCCATAGCCTAACCCACATCTTAACTTTCAACGTTAGAGACTTTAACCGCTACGCTTCTGAGATCACGGCTATGAACCCAAATGGTTGGCACGCGAGCTGGTTTACCCAATAGTCGGTTACTCTGGGGTTCAGAACGAGCAGAACGGTTAGCTGCACAACTCAGGACAGCAGGAATTGAGCCTGAGATTTAACAGACAATGACAGTTAATCCCATGCGATTTTACGGGCTGCAAGTTTGCCCACAGCATTGCTGAAAATGTAGATAGGGACTGGGTATAGCCAAAGTCAAAGTCTCATAGGCAAAAGTTAAACCAGTTATCAATTACCAGTTATCAGTTATCAATTGTTTAGTGTTCACTGTTTAGTGTTCACTGTTCACCCTCCGGGGAGAACCTCCGGTTCCGCTAGCCCCTAAGGGAGCCGGAGCTAACGCGCTCCGCCAGATGCCTCTGTCGGGAAACCCTCCTGCAGCACTGGACTCACTGTTCACTGTTCACTGTTAAACAAGAGTGTTTTTAACCTTGCGGGTTCAACAGTTCCTAAGGCGGGATAAACTCGCCTTAAGAACTGTTTCACTTTTTACTTTCCGCGCTTCCCAATCCCTAATTTTCTTATTTTTAGTAAATAGTGCTAAGCGTCGTAAGTAGCTGTCCCGCTAAACTTAACTTGAGCAGGACTGGGATTTGCACCGATATTGCGGTTTACATAACGTACTTTATCACGACCTTCCTTCACTTTTTCTGGGAAAGTACCATCAGCCGGGTGTATAGCCTGAGTTTCTCCGTTAGGATAAATCCGGTAAACTTTGTAGTCTGTAATTTTCAATTTCCGCAATACCTGACCGCCCAAATAGATGCCGTACTCCTTACGAGGCAAATACAGCACGTTTTCACCTTGGCGCATAATGGCGGTACCGCCTGTTGGCAGTTCAAATGGTTGCTCTTTGGGGCTAGTCCAAGTGATGGCGTACTTTTCTTCCAGTTCTGCTTTCTTAAGCAAGCCGCCAGTGCTGCCACCAAATACCGGAGTTTGTCCAGAAAGTTTTTCTGCCATAAAGTTTCTCTCAACGTTTTTACGGCATCCTATCACTGCAACAAGGGTCATGTTGCGATCGCGTTATAGTCTGTAACAGTTATTAGTCTATTAATCATTATTTATGAGTCTTTAGCTGAAATAAAGGACTTTTTACTCTTGACTTTTGAGGACTTTTGCTCCTTACTACTCGAAATTATCGGTATGGTGAAGTGAAACTGACTGCCCTGGTTTTTGCCATTTGATTTTGCCCAAATTTCTCCACCCCACCCATTGACAATTTGGCGGCAAATTGCTAGGCCAAGACCTGTGCCACCAGCGGTACGCCGCAGCGCTCCTTCTTCTTGATAGAAGCGGTCAAAAACGATTTCTAGAAGATGTGATTCAATACCGCGTCCAGTGTCTGCCACAGTCACTTCAACCATTTTCTTTCGGTTGCGTTCACCTTTAATGGTGATCTGCCCGTCTGCTGGTGTAAATTTGCAAGCATTGTCTACGAGTTTTGCCAGCACCTCCACCAGCCAATCTCCATCAGCTTTGACCAAAGGGAGGTTTTTTGCCAGTTGAATTGTAATTTGGGGCACCTTTTGCGAAGCAAATCGGGTGCGAATGCGACTTAATGACAAATCCACACACTCTTGTAAAGTAAGGGATTCTGGATGCCATTCCACACGACCGCTTTCTAGATTGGAAAGCGTCAGGAAATCTTGTATGAGTTTGCGCATTCGTTCTGAGTCAGAAAGAGCAGTGTTTAGCATCACCTGCTGCAACTCTAACGGCATATCCGGTTCGCTAGCAAGACTTTCTAAGCATACCTGAATGGTAGACAAGGGGGTGCGAAGTTCGTGTCCAGTAATAGCTATCAAGTTGCTGCGAGTGCGGTCAAGGGCTTCCAACTGTTTGTTAAGATCTTCTAAGTTAGCATAAGCTTCTGCTTGAATAAGGGCGGCTCCCACTTGGGTGGCAATAGCTTCTACCAAGTCCAAATCCCCTGATTGCCAATCGTGTAAAATTTCGTTGCAGTAGTGCAGTTCAACGATACCCAATAATCGCCCCTGGTAGAATACCGGTTCCATCAGCCAAGAACGAATATCATACTTTTTGACGAGTTCCCCAAGTTCTTTAGAACTGGTAATGCGAACGTCCGTATGAGTATCAGTCAAATAAATTCCTTGGTTTTGGAGGACAACTTCCCTGAATAAGGGATTGTTTTCCAACGACCAGGTTTTTTCCAACAAAGATGACACACCTGGACGCAAAAATTCATGTTCAATCAAGGCTTTGGCTTCTGTCTCTTGAGCGCGGTAGATTAGACAGCGACTAGCCTCTAAGTTTTGTCCTAGTTCTTGGGTTGCGATTTGGAGAATTTCGTGGGGGTCGAGCGATCGCCTGATCGCGGTGCTAATCGTATTGACCAAACGCTCCTTCCGTGCTTGAGCCGCGATGGAACGGTATGCTTTGTGCAATTTGTACTGACTAGCTTGGAGGTAAGTCACCAAACGCTGCACAAATGGGTCAGTGTCTATGTCGCAGGCATATTCGTTTGGCGATTGTACTTTTGTTTCGCTTGTATTCTCGCTTATCCCAAATCTCAAGCGTGCTTGCTGAATTTTGTCTGCCAGTTCTGGTCTGTAAACCAAAATCCTGTCTAATAATAATTCAGCTGCTTTGAGACTTACTCCCCGTTCTGCTGTCCAAATTCCTTCAAACCTACGCGCCGTGTCCATATCTAAACTTGGACTGATCTCCCGTAGTTGCTGATTTTTGCTAACAGAACCTATGCTCTCCCGGCAAACCAAGCAAGTTGCATAGTTTTGGGCAATGACTATCAAGTGCCATTCTTGAGTTAAGCCATCATCTGGTTCAAAAGCTACTTTCTCATAATGTTCCGAACTGTTGGTAAAATCCGTTTCGGGTGCTGATAATACGTATATTTGATTACTACGCTGAGCAAGCCGCTGATATCGATGAGCTTCTTGACGGTAAAATCGCTCTCTTTGGAAGCTCGCAATGACTAGAGGCTGCTCCAAAGTAGCAGCCAACACCTGGTCTTCCATCGCGTGGGAAAGCGCCGTTAGTGAAGCCTTGAAATATATTTGAGGTCTCAGGTGGGGTAGAGCCTGTAGCAGTTCACTCAGCACAGAAGTCGAAATGCTCATCAATTTTATAAAGGAGCCACAATCTGGACAAAATCCAAGTCACAGCTGCATTGTACAAATTACAACGGACTCTCAACTGAATTAGATAGTTGCGATATGTAAAGAATGGTGAAAGACACGTTCAGAGTTTTGGCAGACGCAGCAATTTGTTTAAGATACCGCAATACTTGGCTTACGGTTTTCCACCAACCAACTAAAGGCTGTTTTCGGAGTATCATAAGCATTTATTCATTTTCTGGCTCACCAACCTTGCGGTATGGTGAGGGATTTCCAAAATCACTTTTTTTGAATTCCTGCCTCCACAACTCTTAACTAAACTAAGGAGCCTCGCCAGTTCTAGTGGAGGCATTTTTATTTTACGCCCACCAGGTGCCCTATGTACCATGATGAATGCACATTTGTTTCCAGGAATTTGTCCAAAACTCTGCCCCTGCTCTTTGCTCTGGTCTTTTTAAGTTTTGTGTACCCCAGAAATCGCAAGAGGTATTACAGGTCAGGCGTTCGCTTCATCCAATGTTCACGCCCCAGTTTTCAGTTCAATTTGAAGAATTTCAACAAAAAATTTCTTCAAATTTTAAAAATCACGCATTATTCTCTGAATATAAATATTTTTGGTTCAAAAAGTTGCGTTTTGTAAAAAATTAATTTGTTTTTTCATTTGATTGAGAAAAATTTTCAGTGGCAGTTTAAATAAGAAATGTTACGATGTTGTCTTTGTGCGGAAAAAGCGGCGATTTCGTTCTTCTTAACAAAGGGGTTTCTACATCTTGCCATTTTGAAGAAAAGCGGCTAACAAAACAAGTAGCAATCATAATTTTCAACTTTATTCATAAAATTTCTATAAAGTAAATATTTGTAAAGATTTTATGTTCAAGGTTTGACACATCTTTTGTTACTGACTGTATGTGATTATGATTTTTCCTCAATGGCTCAAATCTACATCTAAAGAGTGTCTTTCTTTCCTGTTGATGCTGTTGGTTTGATGAAAAACTAGACCTGTACACGGAATTTTGGCTGATGACACCGGATACACTGATGACACCGGAAAAACTTTCTCTAGACGGAAAAACTTTTGTTCCTGCTGATCAAATCCCGATCCCAGAGTGGCCTCGCACTATCAGCGAAAGACCACAACCGACGCTAACGGTTAAAGATGATGATTTATTTTTGGTAACAGACACTTTAGGCAATATATCTGGCTGTTCACTTAACGATGGCAATCCCAGTATGGGATTGTTCTGCTGTGACACACGCTTTCTCAGTCGCCTTGAGTTACAAATCGACGAACATTCACCAGTCTTACTCAGCAGCACTGCTGATAAAGGATTTTCTCTATCGGTTTTATGTACCAATCCCAAAATTGAAGACCGTTTGAGAAACGACACGGTAGGCATTCGTCGCGAACTGGTACTGAATGGCGCACTATTTGAAGAATTAGAAGTTTCAAATTATAGCACAAGTTCCGTTAGCTTTGAACTTAGCATTAGCTTTGATGCGGATTTTGTGGATTTATTTGAAGTCCGGGGCTATCACAGAGATAAACGGGGTAGACTTTTACGCCTTGTAGAACCCACACCTGAAGAAGGAACATCAAATAGTGATGGTGTTTCTTTTGTGTCTGGGCAACCTGAACAAAAAGAGCAATCTTTGAGTCTTGCCTATCAAGGTCTGGATGGGTTGGTGATGGAGTCTCGCATTCAATTCCAGCATCGACAACCAGATTATTTTAAGGGTTACACAGCCGTTTGGCGGTTGGAGTTAGCTTCTCATGAAACCCAAAAGTTGGGCTACCGGGTGAATTTGTTGAGAAATAATAAACCTAGTTCCATTGTCAGCGCCGCTTTTACCCTGACACAGGCGAAAGCTGGTGAAATCATGGAAGAGCAACAGTGGGTGCAACAAATTACACAAATTCGTTCCGATAAAGGAACGTTCAATCGAATTATTGAAAGGGCTGAACAAGATATGTACTTGTTGCGTCAGTCCTTTGGCAAGCATAAGACAGTTTCGGCAGGAGTACCGTGGTTTTCCTCGCTGTTTGGGCGGGATTCGCTGATCGCAGCTTATCAAAGCTTAATGCTAAACCCTCAAATTGCTAAAGAAACTCTAAAAATTCTCGCGTTTTATCAAGGCAAAACAGATGATGACTGGCGCGAGGAAGAACCAGGTAAGATATTGCACGAGTTACGGTTTGGTGAATTAGCCCGCTGTCAGGAAATTCCTCACACTCCTTACTACGGTACAGTCGATGCGACTCCCTTATGGCTGATGCTGTATACAGAACACTACGCTTGGACTCATGATCTAGAAACCTTAGAGCAACTTTGGCCCAATGCTCTATTAGCAATGGATTGGATTGACCGTAACATGAGAGAAACTGGCTACCTCAGTTACTACCGCAAATGCAAACAGGGTCTTGACAATCAGGGGTGGAAAGACTCTGGTGATTCTATTGTCAATCGTAAGGGAGAGTTAGCCAGAGGAGCGATCGCCCTTTGTGAAGTCCAAGCTTATGTCTATGCTGTCAAATTACGCTTAGCAGAAATTGCCAGACTCAAAAAGCGAATTGACTTATCAGATCGGTGGACAGAAGAAGCAAGAAACCTCAAGCTTCGTTTCAATAGAGATTTTTGGATGGAAGACCAGGATTTTTGTGCCTTGGCTTTGGATGGAGAAGGTAAGCACGTAGATAGTATTACATCCAATCCCGGTCAGTGCTTGAATTTGGGCATTTTCACACCAGAAAAAGCTTACAGTGTAGCTGAACGTCTCCGGGCACCAGATATGTTTAATGGGTGGGGTATTCGCACCCTAAATAGCTTGTCACCAGCTTACAATCCAATGGGTTATCACATTGGTTCTATTTGGCCTCACGACAACGCACTCATTGCAATGGGGTTGCGTTCCCTCGGTTTAGTCGATCAAGCCTTGGAACTTTTTCAAGGTTTATTCGACATGACTGAACAGCAGCCTTATCAACGTCCTCCAGAGTTGTTGTGTGGCTACGAGCGCAATGGTGATAACGCGCCTGTACAGTATCCTGTAGCTTGTACACCTCAAGCATGGGCAACTGGCAGTATCTTCCAGTTACTGCAAATGCTGGTAAACTTGGTACCCGACGCCCCTAACAACTGCTTACGAATTATCGACCCCACTTTACCAGAGACGATAAGTCGTTTATCACTGCATAATCTCAAAGTTGGTTCTACCATACTTGATTTGGAGTTTGAGCGTTCTGGTACCACAACTGCTTGTCGCGTTGCAAAAAAACGCGGTAACCTGAGAGTGGTTATTGAAGCGTAAACGAGAGTGTTGAGTTATAAGTCTTGTAGACACCCTTAGGACGTCTACAAAACTTATAAATGGCGAACTTTTTAGCCTTCTTCTTGTTGATTATCATTTCTGTGTCCTGGAGAAGCTTCATAAAGCTCATCCAATTTTTGTCGCGCATCGTCAACGTTGATCGAACGCATGACTAAAAGTGGTTCTTTAATTAAATTGCCAGTCGCATCTAATAATTCTGGATGGGGTCTAAACTGCTTAGTTGATGAGTCGTAAGGATATCTGCCTTGGTTTGCTGAAGCTACAGATCTTGCTGGATAAATCCGCTCTGTATCAAAACTGAACATAATCAGGTTACGAATTAAGTTACCGACAGCTATAAAAGCTAGAATGGTAAAAGCAAAAATGTAAAGTAGATGTAACATTGTTCTTTCCTCCAGAGTTCGCAAATTCTAAAGCTATATGTTGTAAAAAATTTTCCTTAGCTGATACCTGTTGATGCCGTTTATGATGGTGATGCTAAATGGCTAACGCAATTTTCGTGCGCTCGGTCTCTTTGATTAAGAGAGAATTTTTTAACTTCAGGGGGAGTACCTTAGCATAAACCACATCATTTTTTATCTCAGATGATGTTAAAAATTTTTTACTATCTCACCTATATATCGTCTTTGTGTTGCCAATTGTTCTGTTGCAAACGGAACCGCATTGCCACATTCCAACACTTTGTGACTAATTGATGCCAAGGCATCAATGTTGCCATATCAATACCAACTTGTCCACCGGTTGCTGTAAACAGCATCTTTGCTGTGTTCACTTCCTCTTGTGCTTTCTTGACTTGCGTTAGTAAGTCAGATTGTTCATGTTGACTCATGAATGATAGCTCTTCCGTTTCCAGAAAATTCCGCGATCGCGCAAACCAGTACTGAAAATCTTCCAACAGTGGTTGCAAAACTGTTTTCAGCAGTTCAGGTTCTGGTAAATTCGAGTCTCGCATAAATGAAAAGCATATTTCTAACTTTCTTACTAATATTAACTCTATTTAATATTCTTAACATTTTTTTCGTCTCTGCCATAAGTCTGAAAATAAAACATGATCGTGATATTGGTTACACTTTAGTCCGGGGATAAATTCGCCGTGTTTCTTACATATATAAGTAGGGATCTCAAAAAAACCGTCTGTGCTGGAAGTAAAGACATTGAACAAATCAGTAGATAAAGTATTAAAAGTAACTATTTTATACAAAAAAACACTAAGATGAGGACTGAATCTGTACAGAGGCTCTATAAAAAAACCTGCATAGTTTTCTCATAAAAAGTGCCCGAAAAGTGGATTAACAAATCTATATGATGTATGTTTTGGCGTTGACGTATTGCAATTTATATTGCTGTAAAAACCAATTCACTTTTTGGTTGAAACATAGAACCTCCGCTAACCCCACGGGACTTGCACCGACTGTCGGGAAAACGCCGCGAGACACGCAGTAGCACCTCGACTCCCCAAGGATTGGAGAGGTTGTCGTAGACGGTGGGGTGTACTTGTATCAGACCTTTTGTGAGATGATGTTTTTTCGCCACAAAGAAATTAGGAGGCTTCAAACCCCGAGCCAGAACTTTCAAAGCTTAAATTCAGTTAACCTGAATTTCCATTTGACTTTTGGGTTATTTCTTTGTTGGTTAGATTGAGTTAACATAATACTATCTCACAATTAAAGTTAAAATTCACTCTCACTAGCGTAACTTTTAGATTTGAAAGAGGGAACTCAAATGCTAGGCTTTGAACCACAAACAAAATGTCCTAAGTATATAGAAATTGCTCTTAGCTAGAAATCAGAAGTTGGTTTTATTTCTTTAGTAGAAATTAGAGACCTGACAATGGCAACATATCAGCCAGACCCAGAGGAATTCAAGGTGTTCTATTTAAAGGAAAGGCATATGCATAGAAATATGTGGCACACAAACAGACGAGCAGACACTTGGAGGTTGATGTGAGTGCTCACAAATAGAGTTTAGAGTTGAGTGTCAGGTTTGCGACTAAGCACTCATTGTCTCGTCCACCAATAGCAACTAGCTATGAGTTTTTTTTATATAAAGGTTATTTTTGACTTATAAGTAGATACTAAATGACATGATGGATTATCAACAATAGATTTTCTGAGGGTAAATCATTAGGAGATAATTATATCCTTAAATGAATTGGGATCATCTTGCTAAAGACAGAAATTGTCAGAAAATCACAAGTCTGACAACACTGTAAAATAGCCCAAGTTTATATTTGGGTATGAATTGTCATAACCTCAACTAAAGAAATCATCATTATTACAATCACTTCGCCAATGGTACAGCAGCAAATATCGCCAAAATCATCTAGTCAGCAAGAACAACCTGAAAAAGTGTATTTACCACGGACTTCAGAATCAGAGATCTTAAAGAAAATTCGCCATACCGCTTCTCATGTGATGGCAATGGCAGTGCAAAAGCTGTTTCCCAAGGCGCAAGTCACGATTGGTCCTTGGATTGAAAATGGTTTTTACTATGACTTTGATAATCCGGAACCGTTTACTGACAAGGATTTAAAAGCCATTTACAAAGAAATGGTGAAAATTATTAACCGGAAATTGCCAGTCGTAAGAGAAGAAGTCAGTCGCGAAGAAGCTGAACGCCGTATTAAAGAAATTAAGGAACCTTATAAGCTAGAAATTCTATCAGACATTAAAGAGGAACCAATCACAATTTACCACCTAGGAGAGCAATGGTGGGACTTGTGCGGTGGACCTCATGTGGAAAATACTGGCGAACTCAACCCGAAAGCGATTGATTTAGAAAGCGTTGCTGGCGCTTATTGGCGTGGCGATGAAACTAAAGCGCAGTTGCAACGCATCTACGCTACTGCTTGGGAAACGCCAGAACAACTGGCTGAGTATAAGCGGCGTAAAGAAGAAGCACTGCGACGGGACCACCGAAAACTAGGTAAGGAATTAGGATTATTTATATTTTCTGACTTAGTGGGACCGGGGTTACCGTTGTGGACACCCAAAGGAACTTTGTTGAGGACTCTTTTAGAAGATTTTCTTAAGCAAGAACAACTCAAACGGGGATATTTACCAGTCGTCACTCCCCACATTGCCAGAGTGGATTTATTTAAAGTTTCCGGACACTGGCAGAAATATAAAGAAGACATGTTCCCGATAATGGCAGAGGATGAAGAAGCCGCAGCCCATGAACAAGGCTTCGTCCTCAAACCAATGAACTGTCCCTTCCACATCCAGATATATAAAAGTGAGTTGCGTTCTTATCGGGAATTACCAATGCGGCTAGCGGAATTTGGCACCGTTTACCGCTACGAACAATCTGGGGAACTAGGTGGATTAACACGGGTGCGTGGTTTTACGGTTGATGATTCTCACTTGTTTGTGACGCCAGAACAACTAGACAGCGAATTCCTCAACGTGGTAGATCTGATTTTGTCTGTGTTCGGTAAACTGCAACTGAAAAACTTTAAAGCTAGACTGAGTTTTCGTGATCCAGCTAGTGATAAGTACATAGGTTCTGATGAAGCCTGGGAAAAAGCCCAAGGTGCAATTCGCCGTGCTGTGGAACAGCTAGGAATGGAGCACTTTGAAGGAATTGGGGAAGCCGCATTTTACGGTCCCAAACTCGACTTTATCTTCCGTGATGCCCTTGAGCGTGAATGGCAACTAGGAACCGTGCAGGTCGATTACAATCTGCCAGAAAGGTTTGATTTGGAGTACGTCGCTGAAGATGGTTCTCGTAAACGCCCAGTGATGATTCACCGTGCGCCTTTCGGTTCCTTAGAACGACTGATCGGTATTTTGATTGAAGAATATGCAGGAGATTTTCCCTTATGGTTAGCCCCAGTCCAAGCAAGATTGCTGCCAGTGGGTGACGCTCAACTGGATTATGCAAAAGACGTGGTAGCGAAAATGAGAGACTTCGGTATCCGCGCTGAAGTTGATGTCAGTGGCGATCGCCTAGGTAAACTCATTCGCAATGCCGAGAAAGAAAAAATCCCGGTAATGGCTGTGGTGGGAGCAAAGGAGGTGGAAACCAACTCCCTAAGTATTCGCACGCGAACCTCTGGAGAGTTAGGAACTGTGCCTGTATCAGAAGTCTTAGACAAAATGAAACAAGCCATTGCTAACTACGACAACCTTTAACACAAGGTAGAGATAAGGGTGAGCTGTCTGCTTGCCCTTAAAAATTACTTCATATAAATATTCTCAAAAAAATGCTATGACTACTACAAAAGAAAAAGTCCAATCTTTGTTGAGCAAATTACCAGACGATTGTTCTGTGGAAGATGTTCAATATCATCTGTACGTACTTGAAAAAGTCCGTCTAGGATTGGTAGTGGTTGACAATCGAGAAACTCTCATCTCTCAAGAAGAAGCCGAGGCGCTGTTAAGAAAATGGCTTATCGAGTAGTTTGGTCTCCCAAAGCCCTCGAAGATGTAGACGCGATCGCGGCATACATATTTCGTGACTCCGCGTCCTTTTCTGCCACAGTAGTTCGGAAGATACTTGACTGCTCTGATAAGTTAAGCTCCAGTCCTTATTCAGGTTCTGTTGTTCCAGAATTTAATGAGGATACCATCAGGGAACTGTTTGCTTACACTTATCGAATCATTTATCACATTCAAGAAGACACCGTAACTATTGGGGCAGTCATTCATGGTAAAAGGCTTTTGGCTCAACGTCTAGATATAGATAGATAAGCCAAAAAACCTTTCTCCAGACAAAAAGTAACAATAAACAAGGGTGGGCAATGCTCACCCTTCTACAATTTTTGATAGTACAAAACACACAATCGATTTTTTTCTCGTTCCCAGCCTCAGGCTGGGAATGCATAACTAGAGGCTCTGCCTCGATATAATCAGGAGGCATTCCCATGGGTCGCATAGGAACGAGAGAATATTTTCTCACTGCCAGTCTCTACTCTCGGAGTGATTGACTAAACCAACTTTTTATGTATGCAGTCAGACGACTGCCGCAAGCGTTGAAATCAGTTACAAACTTAATTATGAAGTTTTATAAACTATTAGGTCAAGTTTAAGAAATTAATCACAGCCACAGGGAAGTATTACCTTAGATAATTAGTTGCCCAGAGGGGCACAAATTATGAGATCCTTTTTAAATTCCCTTGGCGTGCCCAAACAAAATAAAATACTTCGGTTTGCGGCATCTGCTGTTTTCACTTTCGCGTTAGCTGGTGGTATTCATTCTGCCAATGCAAAAGCAGTAAAAATAAATACAGCCAAAGAAATAACCTCAGTATCAACACAGTTAGCTCAGACAAAGCAAACAATAGCCCAAATTCCAACTAGCACCACAAATAGTCAACTCATACCGATGTCCCCTTGGGGAATTGTCCCTATCGTTGTTGTCGGTGGTTTAGTTATCTTTGTGCCTCTGTTCTTCGGGGGACTGGTGGTTATTGGTGAACGTGAAGTTGGAATTGTTGTCAAAAAATTTACCATTTCTGGACGTGGACTGCCAGCCGGACGACTGATTGCCCTCAACGGTGAAGCTGGTTTGCAAGCTGATACTCTTGCTCCTGGCTGGCACTGGGGTCATTGGCCTTGGCAGTACTCGGTTCGCAAAGAACCAGTCGTTGTTGTCCCTCAAGGTGAAATCGCCTTACTTGTGGCAGCAGATGGCGCACCCAATCCTCCAGAGCGTATTTTGGGCAAGATTGTGAATTGCGACAATTTCCAAGATGCCCGCAAATTTCTCACCCAAGGTGGGGAAAAAGGTCGCCAGATGGGCTTTTTAACAGCAGGTACTTACCGCATCAACACTGCCCTATTTAAGGTAATCATGGCGGGAAATGCCAGTGAGGATGGCATGAATCCTGAATATTTACGCGTGTACACCGTTGCATCTGATAAAGTCGGTATCGTCACAACTCTCGACGGTATGCCAATTCCCGCAGGCGAAATTGCAGGTCCGATGGTTAGCGGACACGACAACTTCCAGAATGGTCAGAAATTTATTGATGGCGCTGGACGACGAGGTTTGCAAGAGCAGATACTACTTTCTGGATCTTGGAACCTAAACCCTTGGTTTGTCCAAGTTGAGCAAGTACCAATGACGGAAATCCCCATTGGTTATGTGGGTGTGGTGATTTCTTTTGTTGGCAAAGCACACGAAGATGTTAGCGGTGCAGCCTTCACTCACGGGAATTTGGTGAATAGTGGACATAAAGGTGTATGGGTGGAACCACTGTATCCAGGTAAGCACCCCATCAACACCCGCATCATGAAGATTGAACTGGTTCCGACGACCAACATTGTATTAAACTGGTCAGGTCGCACCGAACGTCACAGCTATGATGCAAAACTCGCTTCCTTAACCGTACGTTCTAGAGACGGGTTTGCCTTTGATTTAGAAGTGGCGCAAATTATTCATGTGGGCGCTTTAGATGCTCCAAAGGTGATTTCCCGCGTTGGTTCGATGCAGAACTTAGTTGACCATGTACTAGAACCTACCATTGGTAACTATTTCCGTAACTCGGCACAAGATTATACAGTACTAGATTTCCTCAGCGCTCGTAGCGAACGGCAGAGTGAAGCTGCTGAGTTTATAAAAACGGCGATACGGGCTTATGACGTGCAAGCGATTGACACCCTGATCGGTGATATTCAGCCGCCTGCAACATTAATGCAAACGCAAACAGACCGAAAAATTGCGGAAGAGGAACGCAAAACATTTGAAGTTCAGCAACTGGCGCAAACACAACGCCAACAACTTGTTCGGGAGACAGCTTTGGCTAATATTCAGCAAGATATGGTGCAGTCAGAGCAAGGTGTGAAAATTGCTGAACTTAAGGCAAAGGCTGACATCCAGCAAGAAACGGTGAAGTCAGAACAAGGTGTGAAGATTGCTGAACTCAAAGCGAATGCCAAAATCAAAGAAATGACAGGTGAAGCTGAGGCTATCCGCCTAAGAGCGACAGCAGAAGCTGAATCTGTGCGGTTAAGAGCTAGTGGTGACGCTGAATCTTTGCGCCTCAAAGGGATTGCAGAAGCAGAAGCCATCCGCGCCACAGGTAACGCAAAAGCAGAAGCTTACCGTTCTGGTGTAGAAGCCTTGGGAGAGCAAGGTTATACAGCAATGCAGATGATGCAGATTATAGGCGATCGCAGTGTCCGCCTCATTCCAGATGTTCTAGTTGGTGGTAACAATGGCAGCACTAATGGCTTAGTTGATGGGCTACTCTCCATGATTTTATGGAATCAAACTGCGAAACAAGATGAAAAGACAATACCTTTGCAGGCGAAATCACAACCAACAACCACACCAGAACCAACTCCATCGTCAAACGGTCATCAGCCTGTTGTTATTGATTTTCCATTAGATGGAAATATCGCTAAGTAAGACGAATAACTTCAGACAAATGGAGAATCTCAAGAATGAAAAGAGGAACTTTCATATGCAGAACTTTTGCCTATAGTTGGAGGAGTTCAACAATTGGTTGTGAGTGACTGAAGAAACACAGACCCTAGGAATTCCCCTTGAGAATGACGGTTAGGGGAAAACCGCAATTGTAACAACCGATTCAAGAAAAATAATCACAAAAAAAGCACTAGCAGTTATCGATTGCTAGTGCCTCAAGATCCTAGAGTTTATTACCTATGTAGAACTTTTGCTAAAGTCAGGAAAAAGATGATAGATGCATCCCTTATGATCATGAACCAAAAAAACGTATGAAATAAATACTCAAAAAAGCTAGTAAATGCACCGCATCCTTGTCAAACATATGAAAACTATACATAGTTTAAAGTCGCAAGATAATGCAAACGTCTTCCTATTGAAATGGATATTAGAATAAAAAGATAAGTCTAATAGAGGAAGACGTTTTTTGTGTTAAGTCTTTTCGCAATTAATGATCTCAGTAACTGAAACATATGATCGCGCAGAGCAAGAGACGCAATGGGCGCGTATCGCATCTGATGTCTTTGCAAAGCGTAAAGATAGAGAATTGTTTTCGCTTCTACATCATTGGCGACGTACTGTGAACGAGTTCACCCGTAACTAAAATCCTGTTATAAACTTTGCTGATAAAAGAACGTTATCGTTTACTAAAAGAAATTGGTCAAGGGGGATTGAGCAAAACCTTCCTCGCAACAGATGAGGGAAAATCCCCCGCCGCAACTTGTGTCGTTCAACAATTTTGGCTAAAAAACCAAACACCTGAAGCTTTTGTGCAAAAAGCACAGATTCTAGAGGAATTAGGTAAACATCCACAGATTCCTGCTTTATTGACACATTTTGATGAACATCACCACTATTATTTTGTGCAGGAGTTTATTGAAGGCACAAATTTAGCTACCTCGGTGGAGAAACAGGGAGCCTTGTGTGAAACTCAGATTTTGCAACTTTTAGAAAATTTGTTGCCAGTTCTCAAGTTTATCCATGCTCACAATCTTATTCATTGCGATATAAAACCAGAAAATATTATTCTTAGATTCCCCTCTAACTCCGTAGGTAAAGAGAATTTAGTTTTGGTTGATTTTGGTGCTGCAAAAACCGTAACATCAATTGACCAGTTAACAGGTGAAAGTCTTATCGGTAGTCCAGAATATGCTGCTCCTGAGCAAGCTAAGGGAAAACCCGTTTTTACGAGTGACCTTTACAGCTTAGGTGTTACTTGCATTTTCTTACTAACTCAAATTTCTCCTTTTGATTTATTTGATGTCGTCAATAATTGTTGGGTTTGGCGAGAATATCTGACTCAAGAAGTTAGTGAGCGATTAGGTAAAACTCTTGATAAACTTGTGCAAAAAAACTCCACTCAACGCTTGCAATCTGCTGATGAAGTCATGCAAGCTTTGAATATTCACTCTTCATCACCCTATCCTATAACTCGCCATCTTCCTTGGCGCTGCTCATATACCTTAACTGCTCATCCTAGTATGTTGAGTAGTGTGAATTCAATAGCTATAAGCCCTGACGGTAATACTTTAGCAAGTGGTCACGATGACAAAACTATTAAACTGTGGGATTTGAACACCAAACAACAGCTACATATCTTTGTCGGACATTGCAAAGCTGTGAAATCTGTCGCCTTCAGTCCGGATGGAAAAATTCTGGCAACGGCTAGCGATGATAAAACTATCAAATTGTGGGATGTTAATACAGGTGAAGAAATTTGCACTCTTTCTGGACACACTCATGCAGTAAAATCAATCGCTTTCACCCCAGATGGTGAGCTACTAGCGAGTGGTAGTTGGGATAAAACCGTTAAACTCTGGGATGTCAGGACTGAACAAGAGATTTGTACGCTGAGGGGACACCAATTACAGGTTAGTGCTGTAGCATTTAGTCCGGATGGTCAGTTTTTGGCTAGTGCTAGTTTTGACAGGACTATTCGTCTGTGGTCACGGGGAGTATTTAAAAACCGTCCACACTACACCTTCTTAAGTATTCTTTCAGGTCATGCATGGGCAGTTTTGACAGTAGCCTTTAGTCCTAATGGTGATATTTTAGCGACTGGTAGCGATGACAACACTATTAAACTCTGGGACATAAAGACAGGTCAGGTTATTAGGACTCTTTCAAGCCATTCCTGGTCAGTAGTCGCAATAGCTTTTAGTGCTGATGGCAAAACATTGATCAGCGGTAGTACAGACAAAACAGTTAAACTCACGACACTGAGCACACAAGAAGAAGTTATTACTCTGTGTTCTCATGAAGACTCAGTGTCTACCATTGCTGTTAGCCCTGTTGCACAATTGATTGCTAGTGCCAGTAAGGATAAAACTATCAAACTTTGGGAGCTTGTTCAATAAATGGGTTCAACAAGGCAGCGTTTTGCTCAGAAATTTACGAGCCTATCAATTCTCGCAATTGAGCCAGCACAGCAGTTGCATGACTCTTGGCTTTCACTTTTGCCCAAGTATAAGCGATTGTTTGCTCAGGTGCGATGAGGAAAGTTGAACGCTCTACACCCATGTACTCTTTACCCATAAACTTTTTCAATCGCCACGCACCGTAAGCTTCAGCTAACTGATGCTCTGGGTCACTTAATAAAGTTATTGATAAGTTATGTTTATTGATAAATTTACAATGAGATTTTTGTGAATCTGGACTGACACCCAAGATTTTCGCTCCTAATTTACTAAAGTCTTGAGATAACTCGCTAAAATCTTTAGCTTCAGTCGTACAACCAGGAGTGTCATCTTTGGGGTAGAAATAAAGGATTACCCATTGACCAGAGAAATCACCTAGACTAAGTTGGTTACCGTCTTGATCTATCGCAGAGAAATCAGGAGGTTTTTGCCCCTGTTGAGGTATGTTGTTCACCATACAATTGTCTAGATAATATCTTTAACAGAATACTAGAAACTCGGTTTCTCATAGAACCCGAGTTTTTCTGTTGCTATTATCTTACTTTTTGATTATTTCAAAGTAACTTTTTCATTTTCGCCAACATTGGGTTTCTCGCCTGTTGTCATCGCCTTCACCAGTCCAATTGTGTGCGCGACAAAACTCGAAGGAGCATCCCAATACTCAGCCTTTTCTACACTAACTTTGAGCAAAGCAATATCAGGTTCATCTAGTTCCTTGGGAAACCAAGCTTTTAGTTGTGGTTTCCACAGCTGCTGTAGTTTGTTGCGATCGCGTACCAATTGAGCTGAACCCGATACTGAAACGTAGTTCTGTTTTTGTGGATCAGAAAAACTAACGTTGACTCGCTCTTGCTGCTCAATTTCTGTTACCTTATGAGAACTCGCGTAGGTAAAGAACCAAAGATCGCCATTAAGTTCGACCTCAGAGTTAATTGACATCGGACGACTGCGCAAACTTCCGTCTTCATCAACTGTAGTCAGCATTCCAATATCAATATCTTTGATCAGTTCACGTAGCTTCTTAATTTGTTCGTTACGGTTTTCTGAATCTGTCATTTTTCCTACTCTTGTCTCTACTATCTAGTTTGAATATGAGCACTTTACTGCAAGTCTTTTCTTCGCACACTAAAGCTCTCTTATAGTGTTAGCGCTTGCATACAACAGTGACTTGAGTCCAAAGGTGGAGTTTAGCTACCAGAAGAGGTACGTAAATGGAGGTAAATGAACAAAAAAGTTATTCTTGATACTCCATAAACACAACAGGAACTTTTATCAACCTCTTTCCTAATTGAGATAATCCAAACTTGCGTTTGAGAGATGGTGGTAACTCCTCAAAGGAAATTGCTACAAAGCCAAAGCGACTGTAAAACTGCGCCAGTTTCTCACCCAGACACTCTAAATAAAGTGGTTGAGTCGCTTGAGTAATCAAATGCTGTGTCAGAAAACTCCCCAAACCTCGATTTCTCCAAGCTGGTAAGACAACCAAACTACCGAGTTCTTGTGCACCAGAGAAGTTGCGTAATTGTCCGCAAGCGATTAATTGCTTGTTACATTCTATTACCCAGAATTGCTGCCATCGTATTTGGGTAGGGTCAAGTTTTGCCCCCAGCACCAACAACCGAATAGACCAGATATCCTCAGATGTTGCACTGCGAAGGGTACACTCAGTTGGCAAGGACACATTGTTCTGTTTCATAGTTTTTCTTGATTAATGTCATGTTCGGTATATATATGGAAGTATGGTAAGGTATTGTTAGAAAGTCGGTTCTAATGGGGGTCAGCCATTAGAGGTAACGGGGAAAGTCCGGTGTAAATCCGGCGCTGTCCCGCAACTGTAAAGGAGATAAGTATCTCTCAGCCAGGATGCCCGCCGAAGTTAACTTGTTAGTCCTGCACGTCTGCGAGGTACAGATGAACAATTCCATGAATGTTTTTACAAATTTATACAACCTGCCAGCTTCACGTTCTCATAGTGGCACAGATGCGTTCAAGATGATATCTTGCTACAAAAGGCACGGATATACGATTCGTTGACGGAAAAAATTACGACTCTAGGTATAGCTCTCATTCGTACTAGTTTTTTCTAGGCGTAAATGTCTAGATCTGTTCTTGATAGTTAAGAATGTTTATCAATAGTTTGCTCACACAGTCAGCAAGGCTGGACTTTGGTGTTGGCAACACTGTGTGAGATTTGCGGTTTGAACTTCCTCCCATACACTTCAAAATCAATGATCAACAAACAACATACTTTATTTGTTTGCACGACTTGTGCTAGCACCTGGCAAGACGGCAAGCGAGTTGGTGAAAGTGGTGGTCAACAACTACTACAGCAGCTTCAGGAACTTGGGCAAAACTGGGAGTTGCAAAATAATTTCCCAATTCAGGGAGTTGAATGCATGAGTGCTTGTAATCGATCTTGTGTCATTGCCTTTGCTGCCCAAGATAAATTAACCTATCTGTTTGGCGATTTACCAGTTGATAATAGCGCCGAAGCCATTTTGCAATGTGCCAGTCAATACTACGCTAAACCAGATGGTTCACTGCCTTGGTCAGAACGACCCCAAGCACTGAAAAAGGGGATTTTGGCAAAGATTCCACCACTTAATAAGTGGGCGAAATTAAACCTAACTTGTTGTTCATTGAGGACTGACTAAAAGTTCTCAGTTCCCAATCCCTAGAGCGCCGGTACATTAATCCCAAAAACCCGGTTTATTTGAGTTGAGCATACGAAATATCAAGTTTTTCGACAGAGAGAAACCGGGTTTTTTGCCTCCTTTTTGACTACTGTACCGGCGCTGTAGTACCCAAATCATTAGTTTTCATTCATAAGAGAAACTCATGCAGATTAAAACTTCAACATTAGGCTATCCCCGTATTGGTAAAAACCGGGAAGTCAAGAAATCACTAGAAGCCTTTTGGAGTGGAAAGATAGCAGCAGAATCGCTGTTAAAAACAGTAATAGAAGTTGAAGAAGCTAACTGGAAAACCCAGTTAAATGCAGGTATTGATAAAATTGGAGTTGGAGATACCACACTTTATGACCATGTACTTGACTGGGCGTTTCGTTTTGGTTTAATTCCCGAACGCTTCCAACAGTTTTCCGGCTTAGAACGCTACTTTGTAATGGCACGAGGTCAAGAAGGAATTCCCGCTCTTGAAATGACCAAGTGGTTCGATACTAACTATCACTATCTGGTCCCTGAAATTGCCTCAGAAACCCTGTCAGCAGATTTCAACGACTTTTTAGAAACAGTCCAGCGTGCCCAAAATATATTAGGTAAAAGGGCAATACCCATTATACTTGGTCCCTGTACACTCCTGCGCTTAAGCCGACTGGAATTGAAGACTGACGAGGCGCTATCAAAGCTAATACCACTTTACATCAACCTACTCACAGAACTGAAAAATCTGGGAGTAGACGAAGTGCAAATGCACGAACCTGCCTTAGTTTTGGGTGATGCCAATTCCTGGAAAAAACACTTCCAAACAGTTTATAACTCACTTGATTCTGTAGAACTACCCTTACACCTAGTTACTTACTTTGATGACTTAGGGGAAACCTATCCTTGGGTGATAGAATTACCAGTCAGGGCAATTAGTTTGGACTTCACTCGCGGACGAAACTTAGAGTTAATCAAAACTTACGGTTTCCCTGAAGATAAGCGACTGGGATTAGGAATTATAGATGCCAGAAACATTTGGCAAATTCGTCCAGAGAAACTTATTCCTGTATTGCAAGAAATTGTAGACAATTTACATGTCAAGTCTCTAGATATTCAGCCATCAGCTTCTTTGCAGTTTGTTCCCTACGATGCTCAACGAGAAAAACAACTACCATCAGCATTAAGAAATGTTTTAGGTTTTGCAGAACAGAAGCTCAAAGAAGTGGTGTTTGTGGCTCGAACAATCATAGGAGACAATACCAAAACAGAGCAAGAATTAATTGAGTCAAGCTGGAGTCAATTCGAGCAGTTCAGTCCCGTCAATCACTCAATTCAAGAAAGAATAAAAACTCTGAAGATTGATGATTTTCAGCGCTCCTTATCCTATGGATTGCGTCTTGATTCCCAAATTCATCTTCCTCTGTTCCCGACAACCACAATTGGCTCTTTTCCCCAAACTTCTGAAGTACGCCAACTCCGAGTCCGCTACAAACGGGGTGAATTGAGTAAAAAAGCATACCGAGACGAAATTGATGTTGAAATTGTCAAGAGTATTAAACTACAGGAGGAATTAGGGTTAGATGTTCTAGTTCATGGTGAATTTGAACGCACCGACATGGTGGAATTTTTTGGACAGCAGTTATCAGGCTTCGCTTTCACTGAAAATGGTTGGGTGCAAAGTTACGGTAGCCGTTATGTTCGTCCGCCAATTATTTACGGTGATGTGATTCGTACTGCGCCTATGACAGTGCGTGAGTTTAAAGTAGCTCAATCATTGACTGAAAAACCTGTCAAAGGAATGTTGACAGGTCCTGTAACTATCTTAAATTGGTCTTACACCAGGACGGATATTTCTCGTCAAGAACAAGCTTTTCAAATTGCTTTGGCGTTGCGGGATGAGGTAGCGGATTTGGAAGCTGCTGGTGCAAAAGTCATTCAAGTAGATGAACCAGCGCTACGTGAGGGTTTACCTCTAAAGCCTCAACAGTGGAGTGAATATCTTTCTTGGGCTGTGGATGCATTTCGTTTGGCGACAGCAGTAGCCCAACCCCAAACTCAAATTCATACCCACATGTGCTACTGCGAATTTGGTGACATTATCAAGGATATTGAACGCTTAGATGCTGATGTTATTTCGATTGAAAATAGTCGCAGCAATAATCAAACTTTGCGAGAAATAACAGAAGGTGGCTACTCACATCAAGTTGGTAATGGAGTTTATGACATCCATAGTCCCGTAGTCCCAACAACTGAACAGATTTTACAGCAATTGCGGACTGGAGTTGCTAATTTACCCGTAAAACAAATTTGGGTGAACCCAGATTGCGGTTTGAAAACTCGGCGTTGGGAAGAGGTGATTCCCTCAATGAAAAACATGGTAGAAGCCGCCAAAGTCTTGCGGGAGGAAGTTAACGCAACTCCGAGATAGCAGTAATAGCCTCAGACTAAGGTCCAAGAGTGCTTTAAGACTTTTGCAAGAGGCTTATTGTGGAACCTAACAATAAAGCCTCATTATCTACACTATTCTGTGCGTTCTCCGCATTTGTGCGGTGCTTTTTGTTTTGGAGTTAAAAAATGATGATCACAACAGTAGAAACAATTACAGCAATTGACGACAAACTATCCAAGCGATTTTTAGAACTTGACCCAGCAGGTTACTTTATCATCTATTTAGATCGGGGAGCAGGCTTAATCTGCGCGAAACATTTTACCAATGAAATTAATGAGCAAGGATTAGCGATCGATCCAGAAACCGGAAAACCCATTCCTGCAACTGTCAAAGTGCAAAGACAAGCAACTACCCTGTTTACAGGAAGAACTGCCAAAGAAATTTGTATTCAACTGTTTGAGGAAACTAAACCCTGCCCAGTCAGCCGATTGGATCATGCGGCTTACTTGGGACGTGAGTTTATGCGAGCAGAATTGGCATTGGTGACAGGACAAGACTACGTACAGGATTAAATAGGCTTGTGATGATTTAACTATTTATTAGGTGGCGGTCAACTTGGAGTGACGTTTTGCCACAACTCGGCTGCAATAAACCTCGACAGATGCCCCACATTAGTTGTCGCAATTACAATATCTGGAACTCCAAGAGTCATGGCTTGAGCTACTAAAATCATGTCACCGTCAATCGTTTTGTCACCTGCCGTCGGTTGCCCTTGCTGACGAGCGTGTGCCCAGAGTTGTGCAGCTTGGCGCATCGCAACCGTTCTAATCGGCAAATACTCAATCAACTTGGCTAAATCGTCTAGACGAGCGATGCCTTTTATTTTCAGGACTTACGCACTGTGCCAGTTGCGTAAGTCCTGATTTTGTTCGCTCGTAACAACTCACGACGAACCTCATAGTCCGCAATCTCTGGAATGAGAACGCGCCTCCCTGATGTGAGGTGAGTTTGGAGCCATTGGGCACAAGCAATACTTTCACCAGACAGCTTAGGATTGGTGATTAGACCAAGTGGTCCTGCATCCAACATTATGACTCAGCTCACCAAGTTATACCCTTCTTCTCAAGCGGGAACAGCTTACGTTCAGAGAGCCGATCCTCATCCAATGCACGAATTAAGTACTGACCTGTTTCTTGCTGCTCCTCAACATCCTCATCATCAATCCAGGACTGAACCAGATTAACCGCGTCAGCTTGCTTTTGCCTCAGCAGAATGGAGTTTGTCAAAAGTTGCAGTGTCACAGCTTCAACCGAAAGCCCTTGCTGTTTGGCTTCCTGCAATAGATATTGCTCTAATTCTGGTGGGAGGTTAAGAGTTAGCGTCATGAGTCTTTTGAGGAATATACCCCATATTTTAACCGCGCAAAGTTAAAGATTAGGTCGATGCTTTCCTCTGGTGCTTCACCAATAACCTGACACGGACTGGCTTGTAAATACTGACAGATAGGATTTAGGTCACTGGCTCCACCAAGGATTCAAGTCACCTAAGGACCAAGATAAGCGGCGGCTAGTATCGCAAGGCGGAAGTCAAAAGTCAAAAGTATTATGGAATACGCTTTTTAGGGATTTTAAATGGTGAACCAGCGCTATGCAGGAGGGTTTCCCGACAGAGGCGACTGGTGAGACAGCGCTATGCAGGAGGGTCTCCCGACAGAGGCGACTGGCGGAGCGCGTTAGCTCCGGCCCCCTTAGGGGCTAGCGGAACCGGAGGTTATCCCCGATAGCCGTAAGGCGTGGCGGAGCGCCATAGGGTGAACCCGATAGCCGTAAGGCGTGGCGGAGCGCCATAGGGTTGCCCTATTTACGCCGATCTGTACTAGTAACCTCAGCTGAAGTGGACAAGGGCTGCGCGGATCGCGATGAACCATACCGCGAGTGTGGCAAATAGGTAGAGGTAGAACCGAAGCATGATCAGATTGAATGTGCAATGCACGGCGCTATGCAATGTGCGAAATACAACAAATACCCATGCGGTGTTCACATACACTGCATCCACTTGCTTTGTGATGAACAGGTATAGCACGAGCGCATAAAAAAGTACCGGAATCTCGAACAGGTTTTTTAAGTTATCTGATGGATTGGATACGTTTGGTGGCGAGATCTGCGCCAGTGTGCCAGGTGTAGCAAGGTCTTGCGGGCGAGTCTTTAGGCTTGTGATGAAACTGATCCGACGGATGTACATATACACCCAGACTAGGAGTGTCAGAAACACTGTTGCGAAGAAGGGACCAAAGATTGCATCTTGCGTCATTTCTACCTCTTAAACTTGCTCATTTTGCTGATGGGTGGGCGATAGACTGCGCCATACACGATGTACAACACTTGAAGAAACGTAGAGTAACGCAAATCCAATTAAAGGATGTAGTACCTCTAGGTGTAAAGGACTTCTTAAATGAATGCTGCAAAATTGTAGTCCAAGCAGCACTGGTAGACTTGCGGTGAGACGTTGTATTTGGGGTGAGAATGGGGTGATGAACGACCATCCCAGTAATAGTAATGACAGTCCACTATATCCTCGCACTAGCCAAACATGAATATCCCACCATGTAGGATTAACAAAGTAAGCGACTCCAACCGTTAATAATTGAGCAATCAAGCAGAGGTTAAAGACGACTGAAGTCGCATAAAAGCCGATCTGCATGGAACGGATGAGAGCGCAATCGCGATCAATTTCCGAATTGATGGTCATATTAAGTGATTGTTAAGATTAAAGCTAATATAGGCTGAGTACAGATGATGCTTCTAGACCTCGATCGGGTACACTTGAGACCACTTCACTTATGACTAGTTCTTTGGGATTTCTGTTTGAAGCCATCAACCAAGCTCATAGCGAACATGATCTGCGATTGCAAATCGTGCCAAAAATTGGTGAGTATTTTGCAGCGAAACGATGGGGGATTTTTTTCTTCGACCAACTGCCCTTAACAGATCGCAATCTTCAGAAAATATTGAAAATTGCACTCTCAATCGAACATAATCCTGTGGCGCGTTATTTGGTGGAGCGTCATGCTCCTGTCCACGAAGCATTAGTGACATCACCGAAGGCTTGGAAATTAATCTGTCCCCGTCCGGATCATTGGCATGTTATGGCAGGACCAATCATAAATCGCGGTCAATTAGTGGGTGTAGTAGGCTGCACACGTGAAAAGTCAATGCCTGTTTTTGATACTCAAAATCTAGTCGATTTGAGTGCCATCTGTTTGCACTTATCTGTTTGGACTGCGACAGTGCGTTCACAAAGTGTTTGTGCAGGAAAATCGCTTCCCCCCTCCTTTAGAACCAATCGCTTAACGCCTCGTGAATTAGAAATAGCAGAACTGGTTGCTTTGGGGCGAACTAACGCAGAAATTGGGACTGAACTTTGGATTACGGAAAATTCTGTTAAGCAAGCCTTAAAGCGAATGTTCCGTAAGCTTGAGGTTTCGTCGCGTGCACAGATGGTTGCACAACTTTCAGCTACCGGACATGATTCATCGGAGGTAAACTTAGCTTCATTTAACTTGGTGCTGAACTCTTACCAATAACCTTTTGGTTGTGCCCCCACTGACCAACCGAGCGGCATAACAAGGCTGCTTGAATAATGTAAAGTCTAACTGTCTTTTTGTCAAGTAAAATTGACTATTAACAACAAGCAGCCGACGCATTTTTAAAGACGCGATACCTCGCGTCTCTACATCTAAACCAGTATTTTATAACTAGACTTTAGACTAAAGTTTAGTTAGCTGGGATTGTAGGAGGTTTCAAGAGTATGACCTAGGACGCCAAATACAAATACAAGTTACGGAAAAATCAAAAGTGAACACGCAAAAGCTAACCACAGGAATCGTTTAAGCTGAAAATGGCAAACCTTATTTAAAGGAAACACAATGAGTGTAGTTATTCCCGATGACATTCTTACTGCAGCTGGAATTTCAGAAGCTGAATTAAAGCTAGAAATTGCGATTATGTTGTTCCAACAAGAAAAAATCAGCATTGGGAAAGCGCGTCGCCTAGCAGAAATGAATTTAATTGAGTTTCAACGCGAAATTGCTAGTCGCGGAATTTGTGTTCATTATGATGTTGAAGAGTTTGAAGCTGACCTAAAAACTTTACGGGAAATGGGCAGACTGTGATTGTTGTTTGCGACACTTCGCCAATCACTAACCTTGCTGCTGTTGGACAACTAAAGCTGTTGCAACAACTTTATAACAACATCATCATTCCCCAAGCAGTTTACGATGAGATGGTCAATCTAGACTATGCAGTGCCTGGTGCTATTAAAGTACAAAGCTTATCCTGGATTCAACACCAACAGGTAATTAACCTTACCTTGGTAACAACACTCCTAGCAGAGTTAGATCAAGGCGAGGCAGAAGCTATTGTTTTGGCTATTGAGTTAGGAGCAGATTTGCTTCTACTGGATGAACGACGTGGCAGAAAAGTAGCGTCCAGATATGGACTCAATATTACTGGGCTGCTAGGAATCCTAATTGAAGGTAAACACAAAGGGCTGATTGCAACTGTGAAACCTGTACTTGATGATTTGATCCTACAAGTAGGTTTCCGTGTTAGTAATAAACTTTACGCTGATACCTTGCAAGCAGCAGGAGAGTAGAACCACACATGGCAGTGCATTGAGTCACAAAGATCAAAAAAGATATGGAACTAAACGCTTTGTCCCCTGCATATATACTTTGTAGTCATCTCCAAACTGCTCGCTCATCATCTGCTCTTCGTTGCCGATTCGCAAAATGTACATGATGCCGAACTCAGCACAAGCAGCGTTTGCCAATCCGGTGCACGCGGTTGTTAGGCGTTTCCTTTTAATGCTGCAATCAGTAAGTCCGCAACAGCACTACCAGATGCTGGATTTTGCCCAGTGATCAGCCTCCTATTTTCAACAGCAAAAGAAGCCCAAGGTTCATCTGCTTTTTTGTAAATAGCTCCTCGCGCTATTAATTCGGTTTCCGTCAAGAAAGGAACAAACTTATCCAGTTCGGCAAGCTTTTCTTCTTCGTTTGAAAAACCAGTTACTTCTTTGTTTTTAACAAGCAGCGATCCATCTGACAATTTGATGTTGAGCAAGCCTACGGCACCATGACAGACCGAAGAGACAAACCCACCATTTTCATAAATTTTTCGGCTGATAGACTGCAATGCCTCATTCTCAGGAAAGTCCCAGATCACACCATGACCACCAGTATAGTAGATTGCAACGTAATCATCTGGTTTGACCTCGCTTGATTTTAGCGTGGTTCCAAGACGATTCATAAATTCTTTCTTCTGATACCACTCCCAATCAGTTGGATCTGCCATCGCAAGACTGTGTGGATCAATCGGCGTATATCCACCTTTAGGGCTTACATAATCAACTTCATAGCCAGCTTCTTCAACTTTCTTAACAAAATGGACAGCTTCTCCAAGCCACAAACCAGTAGCCCGATTTATGTTTGGATATTTTTCAACACTGGTAAGAACGACAAGTATTTTCTTGCTCATGATGTGACTGAGAGTGCTTCATTCAGGGTTAATTGTAGTACCTAACTAAGTAAGTCGATACAAATAAAGTTAACTACTTAGAAATCATCCCAACCTTCAACACTTGAGGACATGACGTAACTAGTTACACTTGCTTCAAAGAAGTTTGCCTTCGTGTTCCCTTCTTTCTTAGTATCTGAGAAACGTTCCAAGTGAGCATAGGGACTTTTCTTGTAGATAGGTTCTGGAAATAATGGATCTAAACCGATCGCCTTCAGGCGAGTATTTGCCAGATATCTTGTGTACTGTTCTGTACTGTTTGCCGTAATGCCAAGAATATCATCTCCGACAATATGCCCTGTCCACTTGCATTCATGCTCAACGGCGTTCGCAAACATTTCATAGATTTGTTCACGGCTGTGGGGGAAAATTTGCATCGCTTCTGGAATCAATTTTTGATACAGCCGCACATGAGAGAGTTCATCTCGGTTAATCATTCTAAAAATATCGGCACTCCCAGACATGAGCATCCGTGATGACAGATTGTAGAAAAATATAAACCCGTTGTAGAAATATAATCCTTCCAACAAGTAATCTGCTAACAGTGAGACGAAATAATTCTCTGGTGTGGGGTTATCAACATACTTTTGGTATAGTCTAGCAATAAATTCACATCGTTGTTTGAGAACGCGATCGCTCCGCCAAAAATCATAGACATGTGTACGGCGATCGCTCGGAATCACCGTTTCAATAATGTATTGATAGGACTGATTGTGCATCGCCTCTTGCGAAATTTGTTCCGCCATACACAGCGCTATTTCTGGTGCGGTAACGCTGTTTTTGATGTGAGGCACATTGCAGGTTTGCACCGAATCGAGAAACGTGAGGTAGCTGAGGATGCCATCAAATGCACGCCGTTCTTTAGGGGTGAGATTGACGTAATCTGTTACGTCTTGAGTAATATCAATTTTTTCGGGAACCCAGAAGTTCTCACGCATTTGACGGTAGAGAGACACAGCCCACGAGTAGCGAACGTCGTTTAATTGCATTAAGTTAGTAGTCTCCCCAAACCATATCAAACGGTTTCCTGTATCATCACTCCCGTTCGGATTAAAAACGGGATTAATTGGCATTAATGATTGTCTTGGTTGGTACATTTTAATTCTGTTTTGATTAGTTTTCACTTTTAATTTGGGCAATGGGCATTGGGCAAGGGGGAATGCCCATTGCCTATGCTTGATAACTGATAACTGTTAAGTGTTTACTGATGACTGCTATTCAGTTTGCACAAGCAACACATTGCTCGTTCGATTCTTTGAAACTATCTTTCTGCACAGTGCGAATGTAGTAGATTGCTTTACAGCCTAATTCCCAAGCCAGCATGAGAGTTTCAAAAATATCAATAGCCGCGAGACAGCGCTCAGGTTCATCAGGGAAATAGACTCCAGCATTCAGATTAAACAGCAGTTCCATTGAAATTCCAGTATCGATCCATTGTTGAATTGTGGCGATCGCTCTCACCACTTTTTTCTGATCCATTGTCTTATTTTCGATATAAAACCATAAATTGTCCCGAATATAGGGCGGTGCGATAGGTACTGTACCTTTTGCCCATTGTTCATAAAAGAATTTGCTGTAAACAGGCAAGACACTGGCTGTACAACCCTGAACTAAAGATGAAGAAGTGTTGGGTGCGATCGCTGTAATGTGTGAATTGCGAATACCATGTTGTTTGATATCCTGACTCAGTTGTAAGAAGCGTTCTGGTTGACTTGCGTGTTGCAAAAACCAATCCACAGGTTTTGCTCCTATTAAATGTCCCTTGCTCCATTCACTACCCGCAAAAGCAGGATACGCCCCCCGTTCCTTCGCCAGTTCCATTGATGCTGCGGTGCAATAGTAGCCAATGTCTTCAAACAAATTGCTAATTTCCTGAAGATGGGTATAGGTGAGGTGACGTATGCTGAGCCAGTCGGCTAATCCCATGCAGCCCACTCCTATTGTGCGGTATTTAGCGTTGTGGGTGGCACTAGCAGCAAACGGCGGTGACGTGAGTTCAATCGTGTTGTCTAATATACGTACTGCAATCTGACAAATCTCTTCTCGCTGTTTGTCTTCTAAATTAGCTAAATTGATACTTACGAGATTGCACGTATGACTCTCTTCACCAGGTTTCACGTTTGACCAACTCTCCTGGCACAGATTCCCTCCAGGAATATAGCCCTCATGCTGATTGGGGTTAGCTCGGTTCACGGTATCTTTAAACCACAGGTAAGGCATCCCAGTTTCTAATTGGGTTCGCATCACCTGTTTGAATAAAAGACGAGCATTCACCCGTTTGTAAAGTGTAATCTCACTTTCTAACGGTTCGGCTTCGCTCACCGTTAGCCCCGAGCGGAGTCGAGGGGCTAAACTAGCTTCAATTTGATGATAAGCACTCTCAAATGCTTCACCCCATAATTCTGCCAATTCAATGCCTAAACGAGTTCGCACCTCATAAGGATCAACCAGCGTCCATTCTGTATCTGCTGCTACTCGCCGCATAAATTCGTCACTGACAACCAGTTGCGGAAACACGTCATAAGCTTTGCGTCGCCCGTCCCCATTCTCTGTTTGCATTTCCAAAAATTCAGGTAAGTCCAAATGCCAAACATCGAGACTCACGGTGACAGCACCTGCTCTACGTCCACCTTGATTAACTGCAATCGCCGTATCATTCAACAACTTAATCCAAGGAACAACACCACCTGATGCATTGGCTTTGCCCATCACCCAACTACCTGTTGCGCGAATGCGAGACAGATTCACGCCCACACCACCGCCATTTTTGGAAATGCGAGCCGCATCATGAATGCCGCCAAAGATGCTTTCCAAATTATCATCCATTGCCGTAATAAAACAACTGGCAAGAGAACCATTGGGAATCCGCAAGTTCGCCAGAATGGGCGTTGCCAGAGATATTTGACGACGGGCGATCGCCTCATAAAATCTATGCGCCCAGCTTAGTCGATTTTCTGGTGCTTCTACGGAGGCAATCAAGAGTGCACAAGTTAAAAATGCTTCTTGGGGTAACTCATTCGCCAGGAGATATCGCTTCGTCAGTAATACCGCTCCTGCATAATCATAATCAGTATCCCAGTCAGGATTGATCCAAGTGTTGGCAATCTCTAACTCTTCTGGAGTGTAGATCAATATCCGGCGATCGTACTGCCCTTCTAAAACTTTTGCTTGTACAGTTCGAGTATATTGCCCATACTGATAGCCACGACTAACTTTAGTATCTTTCCACAAACTCCAAATATGTAAGCGCCCTGCCACATAGCGCCAATCAGGTTCTTGTGGACTACATAAATCCAAGGCACAGCGAATTAAATTATCTTGAATTTCTCGCGTCGTAATGCCAGGACGCAATCGAGTTGTAAGATGTGCTTCTAGGGCAATGGAATTTGCTTGTATTTGGTGACAAGCCCAATTAACCACTGTGCGAATCTTATTAATTTCTAACGGTGTCGTCGAACCATCGCGACGAACAACATGGATATCCGTTGTGGAGTCCTCTGAGAGTGTGGATGGAGCTTGCATAGGAGAGGGGGTAGATGAATTGTAAAAAATAATTGCAAAAATGGGAAAGAATTGTTAATTAGGTTAGGCAATGTGAAAAAATTGTCAGATTAATGTGATAAAACGCTGGTAACTCTAAAAAATTCACACTTCATTAAAATTTGCAATAATAATCCAATAGCAACAACAGAGCAAGTTTTGGTAAAGAATGAAACTTGCTCCGATGAATAACGAATGCCAGTATAGATCGACTATTGATTTTTACGCAAGCAAACCACCTAAAAGAAGGCGAGAGCGGCGGAGCTTCGTCTTTAAACCGCAGAGTGTCAAAGTTGTGTTAATATTCAAAAGAATCTCGGTTCTAGTGGGGAACAGCCACTAGAGGTAACGGGGAAAGTCCGGTGTGAATCCGGCGCTGTCCCGCAGCTGTAATCAAGGCTTGTCTTGTGAGTCAGAACGCCCGCCGAAGTTAACTTGTAAATTTTGTAAATCTGCGAGGCACAGATCAGTATTTTTATGAACATTTCTACAATTACTAGGCTTTACATTCTCATCGCTCCACATATCAAGACGCTACAGATTACAGCTTTTTATGAGACGGTAGGCGATTAATTTCCGGTATAAATTGCGTTTTTGGATGCAGCTATTGTGACAGGTATTCTCTGTGGGAGTATCGCTTTAAAATAGTCGCAGCAACAACTAAACGCTGTATTAACTAACAGATGGAAGTTATTCCAAACAGGTAGGAAATGGGGTGTATGACGAAGAAAGGGGTGTAGGGGAGCCAGTACTGCGGGAGGGTTTCCCGACAGAGGTATCTGGTGAGACCAGCGCTACAGGAGGGTTTCCCGACAGAGGCGACTGGCGAACCCGAAGGGCGTGAGAAGAGAGATTTTTCTTTGTGGTGCACCCCTGCCCCGGAACCAAAAGGGTACTCACCGCCCCCACCAATAACTCTTACCCCTTACACTTTTATACCCTTACACCCTTACACCCTTACACCCGCGCGTTGTTGACGTACACAGTCCTGTTCCACTACCGAACAAATGCTTTCCCAATTACGCACGGGAATTGCTAATTTACCCGTCCAATAAATTTGGGTAAATCCTGATTGTGGGTGATTCCATCAATTAAAAATATGGTTGATGCAGCCAAAATTTTACCAAAGTAAATATTACCAAGGGAGACTAAATTCATATTCTTAATTTGCAACGCCATCTACTCTGTTTAAGCCCCTTAAGGAGGCATCAATGAGTTATACTTCCGATGCTTTGGACTGGCAGCAAGGCTTGATTGCCACAAATTTGTTGGTGATTGGTTACAACGCCTGGGTAGGGTATTTGGGAGGCGATCGCGGTGTCATCGTTTGCAGCACCAATTCCCCTGCAATTGGAGTGGTAGGGGAAACTTTCAAAGTTTCTTTTATACCACGTATTCGTATAGCTGCCTTCTTAAATGCTTGGTTAGCTGCTCCCGACACCGTAATTCTGCGCAATCACTTTATGAATGCTCATATCTTGGAAGCCGTGGATACTTACAATCCTACTACCGAAGTCTTGTTATTGCTGGAATCTTTTAACCAAGCCACGTTCTTTTACCTAAAAAACCTACCCATCACCCCACCCCAATGCTACGAACAGGTCTGCAAAAGATGGACAGAATTTCAGCCCCAGCCCAATTTTTCAGAAAATACAAATGCCAACCATCTTACTTACTGATACATAAGGTTCCTCAATGTTCAAATCACATCTTTACTAGATTTTTACTCGGTTAATCATCATGGTTATCCAAAACTTTGACGTTTTGAACTTGGACGTAAACGGAAACCATACAGTCCCGCCAATCCTAAAAACTCTAGATTCTTGGAGGCATTAAAGAAGGTTTAACTCATGCCATAATTATACTGTATTTTGCAGTACAATTATGGCTGAACTTACTAACACAGTTACTTTTCGAGTTACTGAAGATGAAAAACGTGATTGGATGCAATGGTGTGAATTGCAGCATCGTAGTCAAAATGAAGAGTTTCGATTTTACTTAAGCTCAATTCGTCGCAAATTAGCAAAGAAAGCCAAACAAATGAATGATTAATTACCATGCCGAAATTCTATCTTCACCGAACTGGGAAGATTCCCACTGCTGTTCATCCCTTTGTCAAACAAACAGCTCTCCCCGAAGTCAAACAGAAGCCCTGGGTACTTCAAGCAAAAATTATTCGAGGTGTTCAAAACATAGTAATGTCGATGTCTAGGACGATTTCCATTGCGAGCGATCGTCTGATTCGGTTCATCCCCAGACGACCGATGAGTAAACCGTTAGATCGACTTCACAAATGAGTTGAACTGCACAGGCAGTTGGAATTTAATAGGTCAAGGGTTCGGTGCTACAAAATTCTTCATGATTACGGGATTCGTGCCAAAATTTTATCTACGGTAGGCGTACAGGATCGTTCAAAACAATGTCAACTTTATTATATTTTGTAATTGGTTTTCTTCTGCTTTTGGTGATTGGAATTGCGGGTTATCTCCTAAGTGCCCGTAAGTATCAATCCTCAGACACAGTCGCCAATTCCTACGATCAATGGACTCTTGACGGCATCCTAGAGTTTTATTGGGGGGAACACATTCACCTCGGTCACTATGGTTCGCCGCCACGACGAAAGGATTTTCTGGCTGCTAAATCTGACTTTGTACATGAAATGGTTAAATGGGGTGGTTTAGATAAATTACCCCTTGGTACTACCGTCTTAGATGTTGGGTGTGGCATTGGGGGCAGCAGCCGGATTTTAGCGCGAGATTATGGGTTTGCCGTCACAGGGATTACGATCAGCCCTATTCAGGTGAAGCGTGCCCAGGAGTTAACGCCCCAAGGGCTAAACGCCCAGTTTGCAGTCGATGATGCGATGGCGTTGTCGTTTCCAGATGCCAGTTTTGATGTGGTCTGGTCGATTGAAGCAGGTCCTCACATGCCCGATAAAGCCGTTTTTGCGCTTGAATTAATGCGGGTGCTAAAGCCCGGTGGAATATTGGTTGTAGCTGACTGGAATCAGAAGGATGACCGCCAAAAACCTCTAAATTTCTGGGAAAAACCAGTCATGCGACAACTCCTCGATCAGTGGTCTCATCCAGCTTTTTCCAGTATTGAAGGTTTTGCCGAGCTTTTGGCTGCGACGGGATTAGTTGAGGGGGAAGTGATTACGGCAGACTGGACAAAACAAACGCTTCCTTCTTGGTTAGATTCGATTTGGCAAGGGGTGATTCGACCAAGCGGATTTCTGCGTTTTGGACTGTCTGGTTTTATCAAGTCTGTGCGCGAGGTGCCGACGTTGTTGCTGATGCGTTTGGCGTTTGGTGCAGGGCTATGTCGATTTGGAATGTTCCGCGCTATGCGGGCAAACTCAGGCACAGAATTGAAAGACCAAAACTTTGCCAACCAAACTCCCTCAAACTTGGTTAGGTAGCGATGCCTGCGGCGGGCTGCGCCTACGCATGATGACCAATGCGTGAGTTTCAAGCAATGACCCCATCGCCAAATCGATCTTTGATGAACTGCGATGCAGTTATTGTCGGCTACATTTCGGGTTTAATAGCGTTTCATGATCGGGCCTGATACTGATATTTTTTTGATTTTAGGTGATTAATTTAACATAAATTTCTGTTTCGCAACCAAATACGAACGAAGAAACCGGGTTTCACAGCAGATGGTGCGTAAGTCCTATTCAATTCAAAGCTTCTGTGAGAGTTCTATGACACTATCGCGTACACTAGGTTTTCTTCGATAGCGATCGCGCCACATCACAAAACCAGTGATGAATAGAACGAACGGTGCATATCCAATAAATACATAGAGAATGCGAGTAGGCAATGCTCCAAAAGTACCATAATGGAGGGGAGTAAAAGAATTGAGAATGCGCGAGCCTAAACACGGTTTGAGAGCATTGTCCACTTGCAAAACCTTGCCGTTATACTGGTCGAGGTAGACATAGCTGGTTCCATAATCGCCTATTTCTTGAGGAAATTTGTAGCGAATCATCAAAGCGCTGTCTGGTTTTTGAGCAAAATAAACGCTTCTGAGTTCTGCACCAGGTAATTGAGCTTGAGCGGTCTGAAGTTGCTCGCTAAGTTTCAGGGGAGACTGAGTGGGGCTCGGTTGAGAAACAACTTCTGGCTTCACACTAAAGGTGATTGCCCGAATCACAGGCTCACTAAACTCACTAAAATTCCAGCAAAAACCTGTGAAAAATGTGAAAAAAAGAAACACAGCTGCAATCGCACCAGCAACTTTGTGAATATCAAAGTTCATTCGCTTGGGATGAGCATCAAGCTTGATTTTGAAGCCTGCAATTAGTTTACGCCAACCAGGCCAGAGAAACATTCCTGTGATCGTCAGAATGCACACCAGTAAACCAACAGTGCCAACAATTTTGTATCCAATGTCGCCTGCCAAGAGACTGTAGTGGAGTTCATAAATAATTTTGTAAAAGCGCTCTACAGGATTGGGATTGAGACTATTACCGAGAATTGCTCCTGTATAAGGATGAACGTAATTTTCAATCCAATCATTTTCCTTGCTTGCATAAATGACATTAAATGGTTCATCTAGTTTTGTCGGCACATAAACTCGCTGAAGCTTGGCATCTGGCTGGCTGGCATAGCTGTTTTTCACCGTTTTCAGAATCACCTCAATCGGCAGCATTTCCCCTTTAGGAGTGATAGTTCCAATTTGGTAATGCCTTTGAATGGCAATAATTTCAGATTGGAACACCAGCAGGCTACCAGTTAAACCAACAATAACCGCAATCAGTCCAACACCTAACCCAATGTAGCGGTGTAAAGTAAATACGAAGTTACGCAGAGTTTTGAAAGTCATGGTAGATATTCCTGCTAAATAAAGATCAAAACTCCACTGAAATCGTGCCCAACACAGTCAACGGTGCTTGAGGGAAGACTAAGTAGCCATTCGTGTCGTAATATTTGACATCGAAGATATTCTTAAAGTTGAGTGCAGCTCGCCAATTATCATGTTTGTAGGAGATTGCAGCATCAGTTCTCACATAAGAAGGGAGAGTAAACGGATCGCTCTGATTGGCAATGCGCGAGCCAACAAAAAATAACCCTGCACTAAACTGTAATCCTTGCAAGTCACCTTTTTGAATTTCATAGGTTGTCCATAGACTTGCACCGTGGTATGCAGTATTTTGCAAACGCTGACCTTTGATTGTAGGGTCATTATCTTCGCTAACAAATGCATCATTCAAATATCCAGAAGCAATAATCTTCCAACCTGGTAAAATTTCTCCTGCCACATCCAGTTCGATACCTCGACTTTTCACTTCTCCCACCGCGATTACAGAGTTAATATCGTTAGGGTCTTGAGTGGGTATGTTTGTTTTGGTAATGTCATAGGCTGCTAGCGTTGCCGAAAGCCGTCGGTCAAAAAGCTCAGATTTTATACCAATTTCGTACTGTGTACCGCGAGATGGTTCGAGTGCTTCCCCACTAGCAGTTCTAGAATTGTTGGGAACAAAGGAACGGCTGTAACTGGCATAGAGCGAAATCGGCTCGATGGGTTGATAGACTAATCCCACACGGGGTGAAAAAGCACCATCGTTAAACTCAGACCTAGTAGTGTTTCCATCTCCCCTTGTTACACTATTAACGCTATCAACAAAATCGTATCTGCCACCAACCAGTAACTTCAGATTAGATAGTAGGGCTACCTGGTCTTGCAAATAAATACCTATTGTATCTATCCTATTATCGTATAGACCTGATAGTCTGATGTTCGTAGGACGGGCACCATAGATAGGATTGAAAATATCTAGTGAGGCGATATCACCGGCGAAATTGTAATCAACATCTGTGTTGCGACTCAACTCCAAACCCAGCAGGAGTTGATGGGCAATTGAACCTGTGTTGAACTTACCAATCAAATCAGTTTGCCAGGAGTAGTCTTCAATGGGGCGATCGCGATCTCCTCCGTATTCGCGCTGTAAACTACGACCATCTGCTTCAAATGTGCCACCGCCGATGTTGGCATAAGCATCGTTGTTAAGCGACGATTGGATAGAAACACCGCTTCGCAATTGTAAACTGTCACTAAAGCGGTGATCCAGTGTCAAAGTGCCCCGTTGGTAGTCCACATTATTAAAATCGCTAGGCTCTCCCAAATTGCGACTGATGGGAAGAGTCAGGAACACAGGACTAGTCGGTGGAAAACCCCGATCAAATCCCCCACGTCGTCTGCCATACTCGTATTCAAAATTGAGGATTGTGTTTTCGCTGGGCTTATAGGTGATCACAGGGGACACAGAGAAAATATCGTAATCATTAAAATCTCGGAAACTGCCGGAGTTCTCATAGGCAACATTCAAGCGATAGAGTAATTTTTTGTCGTTAGTGAGTGGTCCAGAAAAGTCTACAGAACCGCGATAGAAACTAAAGCTACCTGCGGTAAATTCTGCTGCGTAGTAGGGATTGCTCAAGGGTTGCTTGGTGACATAATTGACGACACCACCTGGTTCAAATTGACCGTATAGTACAGAAGCCGGACCTTTGAGAACTTCAACGCGCTCTACATTGGCACCATAGCTGAAAATGTTGGTGGTTTTGAAGCCATTTCTCAGAATGTTGTAGCTACTGAATCCTCGAATCGTGTAGTCATCAAAGATGCCACCAAAGCCCGCTAACGGTGATACTCCGGACACATTTCGGGTAGCATCGATAATCCGCGTGATTTGCTGATCTTTGATCACTGTTTGCGGAATCGCTTGAATTGACTGAGGAATGTCGCGTGTGTCCGTATCGGTTCGAGTGGCAGATCTGGTATTGGAGACACGATAACCATCTTGCTCACCCGTCACCACTAGTTCAATCGGTTCGTCACCAGAAGCTGATGGTTGACTTGGCTGGGTTTGATTCCCTGGTTGCTGTGATTCCTGCCCCTGCCCGAGGTTCGGCGAGGGTTTTGGGGTGGGGTTTTGCCGTTGTTGTTGGGCAATCGAAGCTGCAGTTGACACGTTGAAGATCAAACCTTCTTTTGGACTGTCATACAATTCCACAACAGGTGGACTCGCTTCACCTATCACCGTGACTCGAATAGTATTGGCATCAAAGTTTGTTACAGTTATCTCGGTTACACCCGCAATTGGCTTTTGTGAGCGGAATGTAAACGGTCTGTCACCTGGTAAACGCAGTTGAGCATTGGGAATGTCAACGATAAAGATATTACTATTTACTTGCGTCCGGTTCTGCAGTTGCAACGTAGCAGCAAGTGAAGTTTGTAAAACCACCTCCACACCCTTATTAGTGGGATTTGCTTTCACGAAGCTGACTTGCACGAATGACTGATTTTTGATTTGAGCCAGCCATTCTTTAACTGTTGTGGCTGGGCGCTCTAGCTCTTGCACACGAGGAACTGTTATAACTTTGTTTCCCTGCTGAATTTTCGCACCTGTTGTTTGGGCTCTGGACTGCAATAATCGTTGACTTGGATGAGTTGCAGTCAAATTTATCTGCTTTTGGCTACGAATTCCTTGATTGTTTGTTACATTGTCGCTACGACTCATTTCCTGTGCCAATGCAGTCTGTGAGAAAAACACCGACACCAAAGTAGTCATCAACAACGGCAGTTTCAGATTCCGCATATTTTCCTCACATCAAGATAAATTCAGCCAATTAGCAACAGGGCAAATATTTTTTATCTGTTAGTCGAGAGATTTTCTCAAATTACTCTTGATAGTACACTAAGGCATTTCAATGCTAAAAATGGCTCCAAGACGGAAAATTTTCGCGCCCTAACCGGAATTTTTGGGTAGCTTCATATAGTAATCGTGTTTAAATATTCTGCTGCATTTGATACGCTTTTGGATTGACACCGTATTTCTTTTTAAATGCACTAGCAAAGCGACTGCGGTTTGCATAGCCAACTATTTGAGCAACTTGTTCAATTTTCATTTGCCCTGACAGCAGTAATTGCCTAGCTTGCTCCATGCGATAGTCGTGTAAGTAACCAAATACTGTAGTCCCAAAAATTTGACGGAATCCACGTTTGAGAGTGCATTCGTTAATACCTACCTGTTTAGCTAAATCGATTAACGAAGGTGGATTACTTATATTCCGTAACAGAACTTCTTTGGCGTGATGGATAGAATCAATTTCCTGAAGCCGTAGCAGTTTTTCTGTTGGCGCTATTATTTGATCTGCTAGCTTAAGGGAAACCAATTCTAGGACTTTGCTCTCCAGATACATTTTGCGCGTTAGTCCCTGATAAGGACAATGAAGAATTTGCTGGAGCGCGACTTGTTTGGCTGGGGTAATTAGATTAGGACGTAGATTAAAATATTCTGGTACACCTGCGATCGCCTTTTCCAAATCTTGCGGTACTTGTTCTCCATAACTTTCGATCAACGTCCTCAGCGTTTCTGGCTCAATTATCAAACTCACCCATCTGAGATTACCTGCTCCATCAATGCTGTTATTCGACTGTGGATATACACCACCAAAAATATAGTCTTCTCCTGACTTTGTTGCTTGTCCATCAAAATCTTGCCCTGATCCAGCTAAAATAAATCCAAATTCTAAACTGTCTTGGTGATAGGCATGAGTGATCCACTTGATTGACTGCGGTAAATAAGTTTCGAGAATTTCGATGATAATGCCTTCACGAAGCGGTATCCAGCGATAATAGCCTTCACCGAGTTCTTTAGGATATCGATAAAGATAATCTTCTGGATGGGTTGGATCGATTATGGATTCTGGATTTGCTGCTTTCCTCAAATCCCAAAAATCATAAAACGTGATGTTAATTGTCATTGGTGTTGTACTGTGCGATACGCGCAGCGTCAAGCCAAGGGCTTATTGCGGTTGTTTAGATATATTACATCTTCATTCAATGCTACACAGCATCGTAAAGCAAACCGCAATTATCTAACGCTGGAGAGAGCAAAATCTTGACAAACAATGATAATTTGGCTATCAAGCCAATAAGTAGCACAAATATTCAGATAATTTGTGTATGGTAGGTACTGTAGTGGCAATTAAGACTGTATCGTGATCAATGCTCTTACTTGGAGTTACATCTATGGGCGAAGCCAAACGACGTAAACAACAAGATCCAGCATGGGGTTTGAGCTTTGAGGCTTGGGGCAAACTATTCCAGCCTAATATTAAAACTTACCTTACCCAATCTGGTTTAGAAGTCTGCGATTTTCAAGACCTATATAAAGATATGATGTGGTATCATCACCGCATCAACTTAGCCGTGGAAAGACGTGCTGAAGGGTTATCAATATTTGCCGTCAAAAACTATGTCTGCCACGCTCTTGATACTCGTTTGAAGTGCTTTCTAATTATAGAAAAATGTGATCGCTACGCGGATTCACAATACCGAAAATGGATGACCGCTGCTTGGCTTGACTTGAGTAGAGAAAAAGACGGAATTTATATTTTTGGTCGTCATACTCCTGAGTTTGTGGGATGGGTCTACCATCACGAACCAACGCTCAACGGTCTTTATAGATTTGCAACTCCACACCCAGAACTTTAGCACCGCAACTTCCTTGGGGCGATCGCTTCATTAATAACTTGGAGTAACTTACCCAAACAAATCATAGTTGTGTTAATATGCAAAATAATCTCGGTTCTAGTGGGGAACAGCCACTAGAGGTAACGGGGAAAGTCCGGTGTAAGTCCGGCGCTGTCCCGCAGCTGTAATCAAGGCTTGCCTTGTGAGTCAGAATGCCCGCCAAAGTTGACTTGTAAATTTTGTACATCTGCGAGGTACAGATAAGTATTTTTATGAATATTTTTACAACTACTAGACTTTACATTCTCATAGCCCCACATATAAAGACGCTACAGGTTACGACTTTCTATGAGATAGTAGGTGGTTAATTAACGAGAAAAATTGTGATCGATCACGCTAATTTTCTTTGGCGTAACCATTCACAAAAAAAATGGATAAGCTTATTTGTTTGGCTAGTATTCATGCCCAATAAATTAAGCGTTTCGCATTTAATTACCTTTTAGAAATAGATGCGGTTGCCACACTCAAGAGAGTTTTTATATGAACATTATCTGGGTGTTGTTAACGGTGGCGTTAGGGCTGGGATCAATCCATATCTTTATCTTTAATGAAAAATTCCCTTCCACATCACCTGCGAATTAGTAGAGAGGCGAAATTGGACTTCGTCCCGCTAGTTCCTAAGGGGGATGCTGCGCAAACGCGCTTCACGTGTCTAGTGTATGATATCTGCGGTTTGAACTTCTTTCTTGTGATTGTAAAATTAACGACTAACAAACAAGACACTTTATATGCATAAAATTCCGGTCACAGTGATTACAGGATTTCTTGGCGCAGGCAAAACGACATTAATTCGCCATTTATTGCAAAACAATGAGGGACGACGCATTGCTGTTTTGGTGAATGAATTTGGAGAAATCGGAATTGATGGCGAACTTTTGCGTGACTGTCGAGTCTGTGACGATGAAGAAGACCCCAACAGCAATATTGTTGAACTTACCAACGGTTGTCTGTGCTGCACGGTGCAAGAGGAATTCTTACCAGCGATGCAAGAATTACTTAAGCGACGCGATCGCATTGACTGCATGTTGATTGAAACCTCTGGACTAGCACTACCAAAACCATTGGTGCAAGCATTCCGCTGGCCCGAAATTCGCACGGGCGCTACAGTGGACAGTGTTATCACTGTGGTGGATTGTGAGGCTTTAGCAACGAATCAATTTGTGGGTGATTTAGAAGCTTTTGAAATACAGCGGCAAGCCGATGATAGTTTAGAACACGAAACACCCATTGAGGAACTGTTTGAAGATCAGCTGGCTTGTGCTGATTTAGTGTTGCTTACCAAGGGCGATCGCGTTGATGACCAAACCCAGGCTAAAGTGCAGCAGTGGTTGAAACAGAACTTGTTACCTGGTGTAAAAGTCATTCCTTGCCAGGACGGTCAAATTGCTTGCGATTTGTTACTCGGTTTTAACGCTGCGGTAGAAGACAACTTGGATAGTCGTCCCAGTCACCACGACACCGAAGTTGAACACGAACATGATGAAGAAATTAACGCGGTGCAACTACTGCTAGACCAAGCATTTGAGCCGTCTGTTTTGGTCAAACGTTTGCAAAGATTAGTACAACAGCAAGAAATTTATCGCATTAAGGGATTTGTAGCAGTTCCGAAAAAAGCCATGCGTCTGGTATTACAGGGTGTTGGTAATCGATTTGACTACTTTTATGACCGTCCTTGGCAACCCCAAGAACCCCGTCAAACAAAATTAGTGTTTATTGGTCGCGAACTTGATGGGGTTCGCATTGAGTCACTGATCCTACAGGAGGAAGTAAATGTGGCTGCAAAATAGCATTTTGCAAAAATGAAAAGAAAAGTATAATCCATTGCTATTTCTATAACAACAAAATATTTAATGTGTAGAAAATTAAAAACATTCTGTTTGTTAAAGAAATAAATGTAATAGATACTATATCAAAAATCAAATTATAGCTTTTGATTTTTGATATTTTTTTAATTTAGAATTTTCAACTTATAAATGCCTAAATTTTACGGCTAAATTAGCCGTAAAATCCTCTGAAAACTTTCTGTTTTAAGCCCAATTTGTCCTGGTGTTAAAAAATCATGACAAATTACGTGAATTTTTTGTCTATCATATCAAATCCGTTTGTATCGGAATTATTTCTCCTTCCTCTCTCTCTGCGCTCTCTGCGTCTCTGCAGTTTTTTTATAATTCAGATGCCACCGAATTTGATATCAATAGACAATATGTGTTCTAAAAAATCAGTTTTAACCACACTATTTTTTTCTTCAGTTTGCTAAAATTGAGCAGTAGAATTTATTTTTCAAAGTAAGGAGTTAATAGAGATTAACGTTACCGACGCGAATAGCGAAAAGGCTCTGCTTGGGGTGACAGATCCGACAAAGCGATGCTGCTGTAGCTATGTTTGGCTGTGATTGCACTGCATCGATAAATTGCTTGCTTCGTCTGCACAATAGCCTTCCGTATAATTGATTTTCCTTGATTTTTCAGATTCCCAAAAGTAAAGGAGTAAGGGAATAGATTTTTTATTTTCCCTTACTCTTTAAACAGCTTGTTATCAGACATTTTCAGTAAGTCTGCGTTGAAAAATCAACATATAGGAATCTGGTTTGATTTCTGAACAACTCGTCAGGGCAGGGAATAGGGAACAGGGAAAAAGCAATAAAGGTATACTGAGTTTTTTTCAAAAATCAAATAGGAGTCCTATATGTAACGAAACGTCAAGTAAGTAAATGGTTTAGAAATAGCTCATTCCACAGTTTCTTACAAAACTAAACATAGATAGATTTGATCGTACCGACTTACTTATTATTCGATACATTATCTAAATATTGTTCTAGATAATTTCCATAAAATGAAACGTCGTCATTTTTTTACTTACATTGGTGTAGGTTCTTTGATAAGTAGTCTACTCATGAAAGTTAGAGCCTCTGAGCCAAAAACTACAGCAATCTCATCAGCTTCTGGAGATTGGCAAAAGGTGGGAACGGTAGCCGAGTTGGATAAAACTGGCCAGTTATTAAATGAAAAGTCACCAGTTGGTTCAATTTTAATTGTTGGTACTTCTAAAAGTAAAAATTTGGTGGCAGTTAATCCCACCTGCACTCATATGGGTTGTACTGTAGAGTGGCTGAACAAGGAAAAAATATTTTTATGTCCTTGTCATGCTTCTGAATTTAAACTTGACGGCAAGGTGCAAAATGGTCCAGCCACAAAACCACTCTCAACTTACACAACAAAGATAGAGGGTAATTTCGTTATGGTGAAACGCACTTAGTTTGCTATTTTTAGAGTGTCAAATAGCACCTAAAGAACCAGCAAAATTTGGGGAACTGACACGGAACACACTTGCGCGATCGCTCGTATTATTGAAAAGAAATGTGCAAGCTATTCACTAACTCTAACCCTAAATGCAGAAACCAAAATCAATTCAAATTCCGAAAGCAACTCGTTACCAAAATGCAGCAATAGATTACTATATGGGAGTCACAGGTTCCTCCTATCTCCATTATGGGTATTGGGAAACATTACCTCACAGTGGTGAGGAATTGACTCTAAGTTCTCTGCGTGCGGCTCAGGAAGCTTATACCAAGAAACTGTTCAGTTTTATCCCACAGGGAATAAGCACGGTGCTTGACGTAGGCTGTGGTATTGGTGGTAATGCGAAATATTTTTTGGAACGCGGTTTCACTGTTGAGGGATTAGCACCCGACGCACTTCAACAAGAGAAGTTTATTAAGAATACTAACAATCAAGTACCTTTCTACTTAACGAGATTTGAAGATTTTCAACCAACCCAGTCCTACGATCTCATCCTGTTCAGTGAAAGCAGCCAATATATTGCTGTTGACGATTTGGCTCAGGGTGCGGCTCGTTTATTGAGTAGTGGCGGCTACCTGCTAATTGCCGATATGATGCGCTCTGATCCCGAATACCAGGAGGGTATCTTTTCCAATTGTCACCTCACAAGTGATCTTCAGGAAGCTTTGGAGCGAGCTGGGTTCACTTTAATCAAAGCTGAGGACATCTCAAACTCGGTTGCACCAACGATTGACTTGTCTCTTGATTACTTTCGTAGTTTTGGGCTGACTACGATGAAATATATTGCTGATGTTGTGGCGATCGCTGTCCCACCATTACATGCATTGGGACGTTGGGCATTTAAGCGCTGGCTGGACAAACCAATTGTCGAGGGGTTAGCAGCGCGCACCATTTTTGAACGCCATTTGTGTTATTCCATCCAACTCTGGCAGTTATCAATTCATAAGTTGAATTAAAATGACCGCACCAAACAAACACCCAAGATTGGCAACAAACTTTTATCGCCACCAATTTATTAGCAATTGGTTACAACGCTTGGGTTTGTTATTTAGTCCTCTTTTTGCGTGTAAGATTACCGATGTTATTTCCTCTCCCCTGCCAAGATCTGCCAAGAACTGCTACTTAGACGGTAATCTACCCTACGGGTTCTCCTAAGGAGTACGGGCAGCGAAAGGAGTAGGAGGAGAACGTGGTGTTGTTATTTGCAGCACCAATTTCCCGCATTTAGGCATTACTGGTGAAACATTTAAAGCGCATTTTCGCCTCTCTACTCGAATATTAAAGGTTTGGTAGCGTTTAACGTTTAACTTCTTCGTCGTAAGTCCCGCACTATAACAGTATTCCGTTTAGTGCCGGGATATAAGACGGGCTATGAGGATTGCATCTTTGACGCATAATAGCCAGAGGCTATTGAGGAAAAGATGTATGTTAGCGCGGAATAGCCAATCTTTCCGGAAGGCTGTTACTGCAAAGTGTATATAATAGTAACAGGTCGATATTTGGAGAAGTTTAGATGATTGGGTCTAACACGTATCAAAAATGGGCGTCGCATTGGGCAAAGAAAATGAGCCAGCCCTCGCTTGGTGGATCTGTCGGTGCATAAGGGTACTCGTTATAATAGGGCTGGCTCATTTTCCCAGTCGTTAACCCCGTTGGGCTTAGTTTTGTTGATCTGTGTTCCAAGACGAGTACTCGTTATATCAAGCCTGCCCATTTTTGAAGGGGACAAATGAATGAGACGACAAGCCGTAAAAATTAGGTTGTACCCCACAGAGCAGCAAGTTCAAATTCTTGCACAGCATTTTGGATGTGCTCGTTGGTGGTGGAATTATGGGTTAAACAAATGCATTGAAACCTATAAGGCAACTGGAAAAGGCTTGTCTCAATCTGGGCTAAATTCTTTATTGCCACCACTCAAGAAAGATAAAGAAACTGAATGGCTAGGAGAATGCTACTCACAGGTTTTGCAATCTGTAAGTCTCAATCTTAGCCGTGCATATCAAAACTTTTTTGATGGTAGAGCACAATATCCTAAATTCAAGTCAAGATATCATCGTCAGTCCATCCAGTATCCACAGAAAGTAAAACAAGTCAATGATTGCTTGAAGTTTCCTGGAACGCTAGGCGCTGTAAAAGCTAAAATACATCGTCTACTTGATGGAACTATCAAAACCGTCACCGTTAGTAAATGCCCTTCTGGCAAGTACTACGCTTCTGTGTTGATGGAATATGAAGGCGATTACCCAACATCTAGTACAGAAGGCAAAGTTATTGGTGTTGATTTAGGAATCAAGGATTTTGCGATTACCTATGATGGTGAAAAAACTTCCAAATATCCAAACCCTAAACACTTAGCTAAATATGAAAAGAAGCTAGCTAAAAAACAACGTATAGCTGCACGAAAAGTAAAAGGTAGTAATCGCTGTAGAAAGGCAACAAAAATTGTAGCCAGGGTATACGAACAGGTTAGTAATGTCCGTCAAGACTACTTACACAAGTTATCTAGAAAGATAGTTGATAATAATCAAGTCGTGGTAGTTGAAAACCTAAACGTCAAGGGCATGGTTCGTAACCACAAACTGGCGAAAGCAATATCTGATACTGGATGGGGAACTTTTGTCAATTTCTTGTCTTACAAATTAGAACGCAGTGGCGGGAAGTTGATAGAAATAAGCCGATGGTTCCCTAGTTCCAAGCTTTGCTCTAATTGTCATTACCAAATCAAAGAATTGCCACTAGATATAAGAAACTGGGTTTGCCCTAGTTGTGGAACTCATCACGATAGAGATGGTAATGCTGCAATGAATATTAGAGCAGAAGGTGTCAGAATGCTGTCCTCCTCTGGGACGGGGGAGGCTAACGCCAATGGAGAGGAAGTAAGACCAATTCGAGGGCGCAAGCCTAAGATGCGGCATTCCTCCGCGAAGTTGGAAGCCCCCACCATACCGCTTGCGGTTGGTGGTGGGTAGTTCACGAGTGTGGTCTTAACTAGACTACTTATCATTACTAAGGCTTAAGTTTCAAGACTATATTTCAAACAAATTCGAGACATGGGACAAACTATTACTCAAGTAGACGCATTTAGCAACACACCTTTTGCAGGTAACCCGGCTGCAGTCTGCATTTTACCTACCCCCCAGTCTGAAGACTGGATGCAAAAGGTGGCACAAGAAATGAATTTATCTGAGACTGCGTTTTTGGTGAGACAGGAAGATGGTTTTGCCCTGCGTTGGTTTACGCCTACAACAGAAGTGCCACTGTGTGGTCATGCTACCCTAGCTAGCGCTCATGTTCTTTGGTCACAGGGGCATCTTTTGCCAGATGAAGTCGCTCGTTTCCACACCAAGAGCGGAGTGCTGATTGCTAAAAAGCAGGGAAGTTGGATTGAACTCGATTTTCCTGTAAATTCTTCAGAACAAATAAGCGCTCCTCCTGAACTCGGTGAAGCTTTGGGTGTTGCGATGAGAACGGTGATGAAAAATTCCTTGGGTTATCTGGTAGAAGTGGAGTCTGAAGATTTAGTGCGACAAATACAGCCTAACTTCGAGCTACTGAAAGCCTTACCTCTTGCCAAGCTAATTGTCACTAGTGTAACACACGAAGACTCAGAATACGATTTTGTCTCTCGCTTTTTTGCACCGGGAGTGGGAATTAATGAAGATCCTGTGACTGGGTCTGCCCATTGTTGTCTGGCTCCGTTTTGGCGCGATCGCCTTGGCAAAGATGAGTTCTTAGCATATCAAGCGTCTAGTCGGGGCGGTGTGTTGAAGGTGCGTTATGAGGGTGGTTCTCGTGTCTATATAAGTGGACAAGCAGTTACCGTTCTGCGTGGAGAATTAATTTGAAAATGCAATTCGTCACTTTCTCACTTTCTCATTCCCTGTCAATCAATTTTGGATTTAGGATTTTAGATTTTGGATTAACTCCACCCTAAAAGTGCTCTGGTTGGAGCGGAGCGAAACGAAGCCTAGATTTTTAAATTTACGATTTTGGATTAATTCCGTCCAACAAGGACGGGGCTTGTACCAAAATCAACGCCAAGTACCAAGTGAGGGAAACAAGGACTATGGCACAAAGTGCCA
>NZ_JCACKO010000027.1:0-11968 GCF_059505445.1 Brasilonema angustatum
ACCAGTCGTCGAGAACGTCAAACCACCCTCGTTTTGACGGGGCGCGTCCTACTGCAATGGTCATTACAACAAATCTCCAAAATCTTATTATTACGGGTTTCCTCTGCCGACTCTAGGATAGACATTTGACTGCCTGCCTAGAACAGAGAATTTATTGAGTTGTCAATTGTCGTTTACAATTATTTACCAACTCTAATCTAATTGTATATAAAGTTCTCAGATTTTTCTAGTGTCTTTTTCATTTCCTTAATCTAATTTTAATTTTTTCGGTTGGCGACCTCCTCAAACTCCCTCCACGCAAGCTAACGTTAAAATGAGTCCTGCACCTTAATTTCATTGAAGCGAAATGTTTAGTATCGACTTAACCGTAAAGAACACAGCTTTCCCCATATCCATAGAGCGTAAAACCTCTGAGGATGCTGAGGCAGTTTATCAGCTGATTCTAGGCGCTATGCAAACTGGCAGCCCTGATATTGTGGAACTCAAAAGCGAAGGAAAGACAGAAAAGAAAATCGCTGTCCGTGCTAGTGAGATTTCTGGAGTTCAGCTGACTCAGAAAGAAGGCGGGGCTGCTGCAGGTGGTAGACCACCTGGTTTCTTCGCTATAGCAGCTGAGTAATTGGCTCGTATACACACATGGCGGAACTGGGCATAGGAGTTAAGGATTTAAGTTTTAGCTGGTTATCCGGAGAGAATGTGATTAAGTCTTGCTCTCTGGAAGTACCCAAGGGTGAATTTTGGATGCTCTTGGGTACAAATGGGAGTGGCAAATCCACCTTACTCAGACTCCTCGCAGGGCTATTAACCCCTGAGTCTGGGGAAATTCAACTTTCACATCCTGTGGGCTTTGTCTTCCAAAATCCGGATCATCAACTCGTGATGCCAACAGTTGGTGCTGATGTGGCTTTTGGGCTGGTGGAAGAAAAACTCCCACCTGCTGCTGTGAGAACTCGCGTTGAGGAGGCGCTGGAAGCAGTGAATTTGCTATCACTGCAAAAACGTCCTATTTATGCTCTAAGTGGTGGGCAAAAACAACGAGTGGCGATCGCCGGCGCTTTAGCCCGTCGCTGTGAAGTCCTATTGTTAGACGAACCCACCGCTTTGCTTGATCCAGATAGCCAATTGGAACTCGTAGCTAGTGTCCGCCGCCTAGTCAAAAATCGTGGTATCACAGCCCTCTGGGTTACTCATCGCTTAGAGGAGTTAAATTACTGTGACGGCGCTTTGCTACTAGAAAGAGGTTCTTTATTAGATCAAGGTGAACCACAGCGCCTCAAACGACGGCTGATGGAATTGCACGACAAAACTCCTGAAACTTAAGGATACAAAGGTCTAGGGGAAATCTCGTTTGCATTGCATGCCCTATGGGCATATTTTGCATCGATTTTCCTCTATACCCCTATACACATTTTTATTTTTGTAACATAGTGTTACAACACATGCTTCAATTACTATGAATGTTATGAATGAATTTTGTTAACTCTAGAAAATTGTGATCCAAAATCATGCTTTCTTCCTTACCCCGAGCCGTCTTGCTTGTGGACGGCTACAACATCATAGGCGCTTGGTCTTGCTTAAAAAAAACCCGTGACACTGCTGGATTAGAGGCAGCGCGTTACGAATTAATCGAAGCTTTGATTAGCTACAGTGCGTTTCAAGGTTATGAGACTCAAATTGTATTCGACGCTCAATATCAAAACACCTGTAGCAGCAGACAAATTATCACAGAGCTTCTATCGGTTCATTATACAGAGTTTGGGCAGACAGCAGACACTTACATTGAAAAAGTCTGTGCATCTTTACGTTCCTCAATAGCCCAATCTCTTATTTCTCGCATGATTGTTGCGACATCAGATCGGGCACAGCAGTTGATGGTACAAGGGTACGGGGCTGAATGGATGTCAGCACAGCAACTGTGTTATCAAGTAGAAGCCACTGTTTGTCGGGTGCGGCAAAAATCTCAGGTACGAAAACATTCTAACACAAGGTTTTTAGCTAATTCTATCGACGCCAAGGCACGTCAGCGTTTAGCCCAAATGCGTATGGGATTATAAAAAATTCACGCATCTCATTATTATATGCCCTTCCTTGCCCGCTGCGCGTTCGCTTTGCCTTTGCGCTTTGTCCTTATCTCCAGAGGACACGCACAAAGCGAACGGAACTTACAAAGATAGCTTCGGCGTGGAGGAGATACGGCACCAGTGAAATGTGAACGTACGCTACAATTTAAGGCTTACTTTATAAATCATCTGTGAGTTTTGAGTTTTGAGAGCCAGCACCTGTGTTTTGAACTTTCTCCTACTGGTTGAGAGGAACTGTCAACCGCTAAGGCTTGCAAATACTACTGTTTCGCGTCTACCAAAAAAATCAAAAAAATTTTCCAAAAGTACTTGCCAAATCCTTATTTAAAGACTACTATTATTATTCAGAGCGTTCCTCAGTAGCTCAGTGGTAGAGCGATCGGCTGTTAACCGATTGGTCGCAGGTTCGAATCCCGCCTGGGGAGTTAAAAAAGATAAAGATAGATAAAAGCAGTTTTTGGATATCTGTTTCCTGATTTCACTGTATCAGGAATTGTATAAGGAATCAGTCAGTCCAGTGCTTAGCGCGTTCAACTGCCTTTTGCCAAGTTGTAAAATTTTCCAAAGCACGATTTCTTCCGACACCAGGTAAAAACACGCGCTCAATCTGTCGTTGCTGCACGAGTACCTGATTATCCCAAAATCCAGCAACAAGACCTGCCGCAAAGGCGATACCTTGGACTGTCATTTCGCGCATCTTAGGACGTTCAACTGGTATGCCTAAGATATCTGCTTGGAACTGCATGAGAAAGTTGTTCTCACAAGCACCACCATCCACACTCAGGCGTTCAATGGAAATAGTGTTGGATGCTCGAATTGCCTCTACAACTTCTTGAACCTGGTAAGCCAATGCCTCAAGTACAGCACGTACCAAATGCTCGCGTTGTACCATTGCAGTAATTCCAAAAAAGGCTCCCCTAGCACTCATGTCCCAATGAGGCGCACCCAGTCCACTAAATGCAGGCACAAAGTAAACTCCGCCATTATCTGTGACTTGATTTGCCAGCACCTCAGTTTCAGCAGCAGTTGTGATCAGATCAACGCGATCGCGCAGCCATTTGATGCAAGCTCCACTTGTGAATATACTACCTTCTAATGCATAGCTCACGTCCAAAGTTCCGCTTGCGTTTGCTTGAGTCCATGCTAGAGTACTCAAAAGTTGATCCTGGGAACGCACGATTTGAGAGCCAGTGTGAGCGACTAAAAAACTCCCAGTGCCGTAAGTACATTTCATCAATCCGGGAGAATGACAGCCATGTCCAAACAAAGCAGCTTGTTGATCTCCCAAAATGGCAGTGATGGGAATTTCAACGCCTAACAAGCTAGCATCAGTAACTCCAAAAGTTCCGAAGCTAGGCTGAATTTGGGGGAGGATATGACGAGGTATCTTAAGCAAAGTCAGCAATGTCTCATCCCACTCACCGCTTGCCAAATTCATCAGCATTGTACGGCTGGCGTTGCTGTGATCAGTGGCGTGAATTTTTCCACCCGTTAAGTTCCACAGCACCCAAGTATCAATCGTTCCAGCTAAGATGTTTTTGAGATCAACGTCTGAAAAATGCTCTAACAGCCATGACAGCTTTGTGGCTGAAAAATAGGCATCAACAATGAGTCCTGTGCGATCAGAAATAACCTTCGCATATCCTTGCTCTTGTAACTGATGGCACAAAGGAGCAGTACGACGATCTTGCCAGACGATCGCCCTATGGAGAGGTTTTCCTGTTGTTTTATCCCAAATTAAGCAAGTTTCCCGCTGCACCGTCAGCCCAACAGCGATAATTTCATCAGCAGCAATCTGGGCATTTTGAATCGCAGTTTGCATCACCCAGCAAGTCGCCTGCCAAATTTCTAATGGATCATGTTCCAACCATCCCGGCTGAGGATAAAACTGTGTCAGTTCCTGATATGCTTGACCAACAATCTTGCCATCTGCGTTAAACAAAAAGGCACGGTTGCCTGTTGTACCCAAATCCAATGCCAGGATGTAGCCCGATTTTTGCATATTATACATATAATCTTGAGAGAATATTCGTGATAATAACTTTAACTCACAGCAATAACAAAGCTCCAAGGCATGATGCACAAGGAGCTTTTGTATCAATATTGAATGGCGCGATAAGCCGGAGGCTTGACGCTGCGCCTATCGCCTATCTTGCCCTAACCGTTTTGACTTTTTACCTTGTTGGTGTTGTTGTCGGCGTAGGTGAACCTGTGGGTGTAGGCGCACCTGTATAAGGTGTTGTTGAACCAGGTGTAGGCGAGCTTGTAGATGTTCCTGTGGTAGGTTTACTGGTTGTTCCTGTACTGCCAGGTTTTTTCATTGTTCCTGTACTGCCAGGTTTTTTGGTGGCAGGTTTTTTCATTGTTCCTGTACTGCCAGGTTTTTTCATTGTTCCTGTACTGCCAGGAGTGGCTGTACCTGTCGGTGTTGGAGTAGCTGTACTTGTTGGGGTTGTACCTGTTTGTGCTTGGACTAATGATGGAAACGTAGCTACTGGTGCAGCAGCTGCTATACCGAAAACTAGGGAGGCTGCAATGGTTTTAAGAAGCTTACTCATCTTAACTAATCACTCCTCTTAACATTAAAGTAAGTACTTCTCCCTGATTTTATATCCGATGTGGTCATAAGGAACTAGTGCTCTGATATCTTTTCAAGGTAATTTAATTAACTGATGGTTATTGGGATATTCACCCGTTTTTTTCTTTTTCACGCTCAGCCAGTTGAGAATTAAAAGTACTTCAAACACTTGGATTCAACTGTTAAAAAAAAGGAACAAAACTGAAAGATACCAGTATAGAAAGAGTTTTTTTCACGTTATAAAAAAGTGAAAAGCTTCTAGAAACGCTATGTCAGACTAAACTACAACTCCATATAAACCATTTTTTATAAAATACCATAGTGAGATAAAAAATATTTTACTTTGAACAAGTGCTCAAAGTTTTATCCAATTTATAGAGATTTTTCGAGTCAAAAAAAAACCTATAGAGCAAACTTTTCACATACTTTTTGAGTTAAGTGACTTTCCATTCCTCGCGTAAAATGGCGAACTAAAGTTCATCTACTTACATCTTGCACCAGTTGCGTTATTGCAATTTTTGTAAGGTGGGCACTGCCTAGAGTTCGCTCTAAACCTTATTTTTACGTTGTGGGCAGTGCCCACCCTACGGTTATTGAGAATGGTGCAAGATCTCAGTCTACCCAAGAGTCTTTGAACCACAAACTCTTAACAAAATGTCCTTCACACCGCATACCGAGCCGCTGCATTAGCTTCACAGACGCGATGTTGGCAGGATCACAGTTTGCCCGTACGCGATCGCTTGTTGCGCTCACCAAACAGACGATTGAGCAAGCATTTTACAGCTTCAATTATCATGAATGATTTTTACCTTGGGAAATCTGCTCAATTATTTTACTTGTGGAACGATTTTCCAAAAAGGGCAAAAATTCTATGACTCCACCGTATTCTTCTACCACGGGTGTTTCTGGCAGAGTTTCTTTCGTGTAGTCGCCGCCTTTGACGTAGATATTGGGGCGCAGCTTGCGGATGAGGTAACTGGGGCTATCTTCCTCAAAAGGAATGAGATAATCAACACAAGCGAGTGCAGCTAGAACCTGCATCCTATCTTCTAACGGGTTTATAGGACGAGTTGATCCCTTGAGACGGCGGATGCTGTTGTCGGAATTAACCCCAATAATGAGGATGTCGCCTAAGGCCTTGGCGCGTTGGAGATAGGAGACATGTCCGGCGTGGAGTATATCAAAACAACCATTGGTGAAAATTATTTTACGTCCTGCAATGCGATGGGAGGCGACAAGGGCGATGAGTTGGTCTAAATCACAGATATGTTTGTAGGAGGTGGGGAGTGGAGAGGAAGAGAGGGAGGGAGTCATAATTTCTTTAGTCTAATGATTCGTTATTCTCAGATACTCTAGTGATATCTGGACTAATGTGGCAAGTCTGCGGTGACACTTGAAACGAAAAACCAAAAAAAATAGAGTGCGCACTTTGTGAACGCACTCTACTTGAGATAAAAAATGAACTATGTATGAAATATTACAGTAAACAAAGGCAAAAATGCCAATAGGTAACTATTCCAAGATTGTAATTGAACTTCTGGAACTGGTTCTGGCTGTGCTAACAGGGCTTCTATCCTCTGTTCTAAACGATCTACGTGACTAGAACTCAATGCAGCACAGCAAATTTCTGAGGATATAGGCGGACTGCTAACTACCAACAAAAGTGATTCTGCAAGTAGTAAGGGATCTACCTGGGAAGCCGCGTGTGCATCGGCGCGTAGTTCGCGCAAGGCTAACAACTCTTGCCACAAAGCTTCTGTGTTTGGTAACCACGCGGTGCAGGAACGCACCCAACCTAGCCAGAAAAACCAGAATGTATCGCGGTAATGGTAATGTCCTTGTTCGTGGGCTAAGACGGTTTCCAATTGTTCTGGTGAAAGAGTGTGCAGCAGTCCTTCGCTGAGGACGAGTTCGGGTTGCCAAAATCCAATTTGACCAGCAAACGGTACCCCCGTATCGAGAACTCTGACTTGTCTACCCGCAAAATCAACCAGGGAACAATTGCGAGCTGATTTCACAGATTGCCATCCTCCCCATGCTAGTTTGATGCATAAAATTGCACCAAAAGCAAGACTAATTGATGCTAGGACATAGCTAAACCAACCCGTCTGTAACCCGCTCATTTTACCTTGGGGTCCCATGCAAATGACGGCGATCGCCGTCATGAAAATGAGCAACGGTGGAAAGAAAAATAAAAATAGGGCATATTGCCATCGTTGATTCCAAGTTCCTTGGGGCTGTGTCCATTGGCATCTTATCCAATAAACAACGGCCATTGCAGCCACAATCATAATTAGATGCATTATTGTTCCTCCCTGGCTTGGCGTGCGGCTTGAATGCGTTGGGCGATCGCCTGTATTTGCTCAGAAGCAGTTTCATCCAAACTATCTGCAAAAGCAGCAATAACATCGGGGTTTCCCACCGCCAAAAATCGCTGTAACTGTTCGTGCGCTCTAATAACGTCTGCTTGCTGCTTTGTCACCAATGGCTGCCAATAGTATGCTCGTGCTTTTTTTATACAGGCTAGCCACCCCTTATCGGTGAGGCGACGCAGTACGGTAGTCACAGATGTATAAGCGAGTTCTCGGTTGGGGTCAGTTAGAATTCGGTCGTGTACATCTTTAACTGTAGCTGAACCGAGTTCCCAGATGATATTCAAAATCTCTGCTTCTAACGGACCAACAGACAGTTGTTTCGGGCGATAGTTGGGTAAAGGTGCCATATTGATTTAGGATTTGGGATTTTGGGGGATGGTTAATGGATTAGTTGTTCTCAAAAAGCACCACTAACCACATACTCGTCACCATATCAGCAGGAATAGCCTCTGTTTGATAGTCGAGGACAAATTGAACGCCAAACACAGTTTTTACAAAATTTGTTCTTTATTTCAGATTACCGTTGATTTGGCAACAGATTAAGGTATTGTGTTGATAATAGTAGTCGTAATCTTCTTTTTTGCTTGAATTCTTGCATAAACTATCACTACGGTGGTTGACGGTTGTTCAGTAGAAATATTATTTTCGGCAGTAGTATTCAATCAGGTGTACTTAGGGCGTGAAGCTATTCATTTACCACACTCCGGAATTAACTCCAACAGATGAAGTGCCAGAATGCGCGATCGCAGTCGATGTACTGCGAGCTACGACAACAATGGCGACTGTTTTGGCAGCTGGAGGTGAAGCTGTTCAAGTGTTCAGTGATTTGGATCAACTTTTAGCACTTAGCGAGAAATGGCCCGGTGAAAAACGCCTGCGAGCAGGAGAACGTGGCGGGTCAAAAGTTCCTGGCTTTGATTTGGGTAATTCTCCTCTCGATTGTACTCCAGAACTTGTGCAGGGACGGCGCTTGTTCATCAGTACCACCAATGGCACGCGTGCTTTACAAAAAATACAAAATGCAAAAATAGTACTGGCAGCAGCTTTTGTCAACCGTGCTGCGGTGGTGCAACATCTGTTGGAAAAGCAACCAGAAACAGTTTGGATAGTTGGTTCAGGTTGGGAAGGAAGTTTTTCTCTAGAAGATACGGCTTGTGCAGGTGCTATTGCTCATAGTGTTGTACAGCAGAGCAAATTGTCACAAGATGAACTGGCGGGTAACGATGAAGTTGTGAGTGCGATCGCTCTTTACTCTCAATGGCAAGACAACTTGTTGGGACTACTTCATCTTGCCAGTCACGGCAAACGTCTGTTGCGCCTGAACTGTGATCAAGACCTGAAATATTGTTCTCAGACTGATATTTTAGATGTCTTGCCAATACAGCAAGAACCAGGAGTTTTAATTGGTAAAAAGTAAAAGAAATAACTAAATAATTCTTTTTTTACTTTTGCTTTTGCCCCCTTCTAGACATTAGCCAGGGAAGGAGGCAAAAGCTTTTTTCTTTCTAATCCGATTTAACCCAATCGATAGGGTTGTTTTACTTTAGAAGAAGCAGCGTATGCCGAAAGTTTCCAACTAATCCGATTTAACCCAATCGGTAGGGTTACAAATTTTCTCAAGGATCACACCTTGGAGAGTTTCCAACTAATCCGATTTAACCCAATCGGTAGGGTAATGTGTTAGGCAGCGAACTGCTTGCTCACCTAGTGAATGTTTCCAACTAATCCGATTTAACCCAATCGGTAGGGGGGCTTGCTCACCTAGTGAATTGTCAAAATGCTTAAGCGTTTCCAACTAATCCGATTTAACCCAATCGGTAGGGTCGTCAGAAATGATGATGAACAAAGGAGGTTTTGGAGCGTTTCCAACTAATCCGATTTAACCCAATCGGTAGGGTTTATGTCTACATACTTGTTTGTTAAAGAAGCTCAACAAGTTTCCAACTAATCCGATTTAACCCAATCGGTAGGGTATCAAGCGCGCCAGTGGTCTGTTTGTAGATACTCTAAAAGTTTCCAACTAATCCGATTTAACCCAATCGGTAGGGCTTTCGGGGGTTGCTTTCTCTTCCCCTTATTCTTTGGTTTCCAACTAATCCGATTTAACCCAATCGGTAGGGTCAACGAAATTTCGCAAGCGGGCTTCAGCTACAGTTTCCAACTAATCCGATTTAACCCAATCGGTAGGGTTTTTCATTGCTTTAGTAGTTCCTCTTGCTTTACTTTTTGTTTCCAACTAATCCGATTTAACCCAATCGGTAGGGCAATTCCGGAAATCCCAAATTGCCAAGAATAAATAGTTTCCAACTAATCCGATTTAACCCAATCGGTAGGGTTTTTCCCCATTCGGGGACGGGACTCACTTGATAACTTTAATGTTTCCAACTAATCCGATTTAACCCAATCGGTAGGGATAATATCCTCCAACAACAAATTTATCATAAGGTTTCCAACTAATCCGATTTAACCCAATCGGTAGGGCTTTTTTGATGGGTTTTTTTAGAACATAAAACCCTGTGTTTCCAACTAATCCGATTTAACCCAATCGGTAGGGTCGAGCAGATGAGCAAGGGCTAAATTCCCTGCATAATAATAAACGTTTCCAACTAATCCGATTTAACCCAATCGGTAGGGGGGTAAATAACCCATATTTCTTCTTGCCAATCAGTTTCCAACTAATCCGATTTAACCCAATCGGTAGGGTGAAGGAGAAAAACTCCCTCTGCAGAACGACAAGCCCATCCTGGTTTCCAACTAATCCGATTTAACCCAATCGGTAGGGCAGCAGCCTCTGAAGCTTTCTCGTAGCTACCAACGTTTCCAACTAATCCGATTTAACCCAATCGGTAGGGCGTAGGCAACTACGACTACTTAAACAAGCAGCCTCCCTGCCCGTTTCCAACTAATCCGATTTAACCCAATCGGTAGGGATCAGTCTTTAAGCGGGAAGCTTAAAGGTGCGATAGACTGAGTTTCCAACTAATCCGATTTAACCCAATCGGTAGGGGTGGCGGAGATTAATCGCCGTGGCGGGGATTTTATAGGTTTCGTTTCCAACTAATCCGATTTAACCCAATCGGTAGGGTGAAAAAGGAGAGGTTATGAGTACCCCTAGAGAGTTTCCAACTAATCCGATTTAACCCAATCGGTAGGGTTTCGAGTAGTCTGAACAAGATCGGAGACTAACTTTCGTTTCCAACTAATCCGATTTAACCCAATCGGTAGGGGGATTGGTTCCTTGCAAATTCCTGAGGCAGCGGAAGTCTGGTTTCCAACTAATCCGATTTAACCCAATCGGTAGGGTAAATCTTAGTCCTGGATGCGATGCTTGCATACCTTAAGTTTCCAACTAATCCGATTTAACCCAATCGGTAGGGAAAAAACCAAGTTAAACCAGCGCACACTAAGAGTTTCCAACTAATCCGATTTAACCCAATCGGTAGGGATACTTATTAGACCAGAGGTTTTGAACGTGGAGAGCTCTAAGGTTTCCAACTAATCCGATTTAACCCAATCGGTAGGGCATCTTTGGAAACGAGTCTGCTCTAAAGATCCTAGTTTCCAACTAATCCGATTTAACCCAATCGGTAGGGGTACGCTCTTTCAGAGAAGAGTTGACTTGGCACAACAAAGTTTCCAACTAATCCGATTTAACCCAATCGGTAGGGATTTGGGACCTACTATCCAAAAGTATATCCCCCAATGTTTCCAACTAATCCGATTTAACCCAATCGGTAGGGGTTATTCTAGCTTTAGTTATAGAAAACTATAGCTTAAAAGAGTTTCCAACTAATCCGATTTAACCCAATCGGTAGGGACGTGGGCTGTGATTGTCGCGAGCAACTCTTTATAGCGTTTCCAACTAATCCGATTTAACCCAATCGGTAGGGTGCTAATGTAAACCAAAGGTCAACGAGGTAGCAATAAAGTTTCCAACTAATCCGATTTAACCCAATCGGTAGGGTTCAGATGACAAGTGCTATCTTAGTTAATACCTCGTTTCCAACTAATCCGATTTAACCCAATCGGTAGGGGATCAACGAGTGGTAGATCGTCTACACCTAGTACAGTTTCCAACTAATCCGATTTAACCCAATCGGTAGGGCGCATTGGTAGCCCTACAGTTCGCTCCCGCGTAAACGTTTCCAACTAATCCGATTTAACCCAATCGGTAGGGACTTCTTCACTCCAAGTGCTGAAGGACAAGGAATTGTTTCCAACTAATCCGATTTAACCCAATCGGTAGGGTGGACGCCCGTACTTCGCCGGTCTCACCAGAAATATCACAAAGTTTCCAACTAATCCGATTTAACCCAATCGGTAGGGTCTGCTTGCAGGATATGGAGCACAGGGGGGTTCTTCTGGTTTCCAACTAATCCGATTTAACCCAATCGGTAGGGTGTACACAAATTCGTGACCAAGATTAATAATAGGTTTCCAACTAATCCGATTTAACCCAATCGGTAGGGAAGAAAATATCAGCTAAACACTGGCTTAATACTGCGCGTTTCCAACTAATCCGATTTAACCCAATCGGTAGGGGTTTGTGGTGTAGCTGATCAGGGAGCCGTCAATCAACAGGTTTCCAACTAATCCGATTTAACCCAATCGGTAGGGTTGCCTCCTGGCATAGGGACATTGGTATTTTAACTCATCAGTTTCCAACTAATCCGATTTAACCCAATCGGTAGGGTACTTGTTGGCTCGGGATTAGGAGTTAGCAGCTTAAGTTTCCAACTAATCCGATTTAACCCAATCGGTAGGGCAAATTAGGCAAAAAAACGGCAGAACTAATATTCCAGTTTCGTTTCCAACTAATCCGATTTAACCCAATCGGTAGGGAAAATGGTTTTTCACAAATCAAGAAGAATTAAATAAAGTTTCCAACTAATCCGATTTAACCCAATCGGTAGGGTTCAGTGCGGAAAAGGTGT